>DPZQ01000078.1 GCA_003536295.1 Rhodobacter sp.
ACCCGCGAGCAACATATTCGCCGCGAAAAAGCCACCTCAAACGTGTGCACAGCCCAAGCGCTTTTGGCGGTGATGGCATCTTTTTACGCTATTTATCACGGGCCACAGGGCCTGCGCGCCATTGCCGAACGGGTGCATTTAAACACGCATTATGTGGCGCAAGCTTTGGTCAAAGCGGGGATTAAAATTTGCAATCAAAGCTATTTTGACACGCTGACTTTAGAAGTGGGGGCAAATCAGGCGCAGCTTTTGGCCGATGCCCGTGCTTTGGGCATGAATTTTCGCAAAATCAATGATGACCGCATAGGCGTGAGCCTAGATGAAACGACCAACGACGTGGTTTTGCAAAAAATCCTAAAGGTTTTTGGTACAAAGCCGCCCACGGATAGGCCCGATACTTTGGGCTTTGCGGCAGACTTTCTACGCGACACGGCTTTTCTAAGCCACGGGGTTTTCAATCAAAATGGGTCTGAGTTTGAACTGATGCGCTATATGCGCAGGCTTTCTGACCGCGACTTGGCGCTTGACCGCGCGATGATCCCGCTTGGGTCTTGCACCATGAAGCTAAATGCGGCGGTGGAAATGATGCCGCTTAGCTGGCCCGAATTTAGCAGCTTGCACCCTTTTTCGCCCCAAGATCAGGCAGCGGGCTATCATGAAGCGATGGCGGATTTGTCGCAAAAACTATGCGAAATCACGGGGTATGACGCGATTTCTCTTCAGCCAAATTCGGGCGCGCAGGGCGAATATGCGGGGCTTTTAACCATTCAAGCCTATCACCAAGCCCGTGGACAGGGCGCGCGCAACATCTGCCTGATCCCCGTGTCGGCGCATGGCACCAACCCCGCCTCGGCGCAGATGGCGGGGCTTGAAGTCGTGGTTGTGGTATCTGACGGGCAGGGCAATATAGACGTGGATGATTTTCGCGCCAAAGCCAAGGCGGCTGGTGATAAGCTTTCGTCATGCATGATCACCTATCCGTCCACCCACGGCGTGTTTGAAGAAACGTTGCAAGAGGTCTGCGCCATCACCCATCAGTACGGTGGCATGGTTTATATTGATGGTGCGAATATGAACGCGATGGTGGGACTTGTGAAACCGGGCGATGTGGGCGGTGATGTGAGCCATTTAAACCTGCACAAAACCTTTGCCATTCCCCATGGCGGCGGCGGGCCTGGCATGGGGCCGATTGGCGTGAAAGCGCATCTGGTCCCCTATTTGCCTGGCCATCCTGAAACCAACCCTGATCAAGGGCCCGTGTCTGCGGCGGCTTATGGATCTGCGTCGATCTTGCTGATTTCATGGGCCTATTGCTTGCTTATGGGGGGGCGCGGGTTAACCCAAGCCACACGCATAGCCATTTTAAATGCCAATTACATAGCCGACCGCCTAAATGGCGCGTTTGAGGTGATGTTTCGCGGCGCAAAGGGGCGCGTCGCGCATGAATGTATTTTAGACACGCGGCCCTTTGCCAAGCACGGTGTTACGGTTGACGATATAGCCAAGCGATTGATTGATAATGGCTTTCACGCTCCGACAATGAGCTGGCCCGTTGTGGGCACGCTGATGGTTGAACCCACAGAATCCGAAAATAAGACTGAAATTGATCGCTTTATCAAAGCCCTTTTGTCCATTCGTACGGAAATTGACGCGATTGCCGCGGGGGATATGCCCTATGATCAAAGCCCTCTGCATCACGCGCCCCATACGTTGGAAGACTTGGTGTCCGACTGGGCGCGCCCCTACGCGCGGGCGGACGGCTGCTTTCCCCCCGCCGCGCACCGCCAAGATAAATATTGGCCCGCCGTTGGGAGAGTTGATAATATTTGGGGCGATCGAAATTTAACCTGTATATGCCCACCGCTTGGAGATTATTTGTAAAACTGCTCTCCCATCGTTAAGGAGTTAGTCGGTTTGGTAATTGCAGCGCTAGGGTGCTAAGCTTTTGCGCAGGGGCCAAACCTGAAATATGGCAACCGATTGGCCAAATGCCAAATTTCTCACTGTGCTTGACCGCACGTAAGTGATTTATTTTACCTTTTTTATCGGATTGGGTCGACCAAAGGGCTTGGCTGACCTAAATCCATACTATGACGCTAATGATCGAGATAAAATGATGCAACATGACCAAGACGATATCACCCATTTTGTACCTGACGCAAAAAAGCAGCGCGCATTTCGCGCTGCTTTAGGGAGCTTTGCGACGGGGGTGACTTTGGTCTCGACCATGACGTCGCAAGGACCTGTTGGTTTTGTGGCAAATAGTTTCTCGAGCCTATCGCTTGAGCCGGCTTTGGTGGTTTGGTCCCTGGCGCGTAGTTCGCGCCGCTTTGGTGTTTTTGCTGCTGCAAAGACTTTTGCAATTCATATTTTGGCGCAAGACCAGTTTGGCGTCATTCCTAACTTTACAGGTGAAGGCGGTGGCTTTGCTGGGCTTGATCACCGTGTTACAAGTGGAGGTTTGCCCGTGTTAGACGGCTCCACTGCGCGGTTTGAGTGCAACTTATACGCCACGCATGACGGTGGCGATCATTTGATTATAATTGGACATGTCGGTCAGGTGGTGACTAGCCAAAAAGCACCGTTAGTCTTTTTGGCGGGTCAATATGGGCAGTTTTTGGATAAGAGCTAATATTACGCCAGTAGCATTGAAATAAAGCGCAGTGACATTACCACCAAAAAGACACCAAAAGTCTTTTCTAACACCCGCCGCGACAGGCGATGGGCAATACGTACACCAATCCCAGCCATTAATATTGTTGCAGGGACGACACATACCAACGCAAGCCAGGACACAAAGCCAAAGGTGCCAAAGGGCAAATCGGCTTTATCCCAACCCGCAATGATATATCCAATCGCTCCCGGAACCGAGATAAGTAGCCCAACCCCCGCCGAAGTGGCGATAGCTTGGTGAATGTGGCGGCCATAAAGTGTTAAGATCAGGGTTGAAAGAGCACCGCCGCCAATGCCCATCAGCGACGATGATAACCCCACCAAAAGTCCGTAAATATGCATCACGCGGCCAACGGGCAAATGATCGCCAAGTCGCCATGTGGATTTTCCAAAAAAAAGTTTGAAGGCAATAATTTGTGCAACCAAGACAAATGCCAGTTGAAAGACCCAAGGCTGCGCAAAGCGCGCCAGCGCTGCCCCCGTAAGCACGCCAATTAAAATTGGTAAAAGCCATGTTTTTAAAACTGCTAAATCCAAAGCGCCCTTTTGATGATGTCCATAAGCAGAGCGTATCGAGGTGGGTACAATAATCGCAAGTGAGGTGCCTACGGCGAGCGGCATCGCAATCTCAGGGGGGCTACCTAATTCACCAAAGGTAAAAAACAATATTGGGACAGAGATTGCGCCGCCTCCAACGCCAAACATGCCCGCCAAAAGCCCCGTCGCCGCACCTGCCGCGAAAAGCATTGCGGCCAGTTCAGTCAGCATAAGGAAATCATATGTCATTTTAGACCCGATCCGCGTTTGGCGTTAAAAATTACCCCGTGCGCGCAAGGCGGCCCCGATTGTTCCATCATCCAGATAATCAAGTTCGCCACCTATTGGGACGCCTTGCGCAAGTGACGTGATTAAAACACCGCTTGGGCGCAAAATATCGGCAATATAATGGGCAGTGGTTTGGCCGTCGACGGTGGCATTCAGGGCTAAAATGACCTCACGTACTTCCCCTTGAGTGATGCGTTTGGCTAGATCAGGAATACGTAGCTCATTTGGTCCCAAACCATCCAGAGGCGACAAAGTGCCTCCTAAAATATGATAGCGTCCTTTAAAAAGTTGCGAGCGTTCCAGCGCCCAAAGGTCTGCAACATCAGTCACCACACAAAGCGTGCCATTGTCGCGCGCTGGGTCGGTGCATATCGTACAGATATCCGAAGTGCCAATATTGCCGCAGGTTGCACAATCTTGTGCCGAAAGTGCCACTTCGGCCATCGCCTGCGCCAAAGGAGCCATCAGGCCAGCGCGTTTTTTTAAAAGCATCAATACGGCTCGACGCGCGGAGCGCGGCCCAAGGCCAGGCAAGCGTGCCATCAGATCAATCAAAAGCTGAATGTTTTGCGACGTGTCGCCGGGCCTTTTTGTCATTAAAAAGGTAACTTCATGCCGGCGGGCAGACCCATATCATGGGCCAAGCGCGCCATTTCGCTTTCGCCTAGCGCGGCGGCTTTGGCCTGGGCCTCCCGGATGGCGGCAAGGATCAGATCCTCGACCAAATGCTGTTCTGAGGCCACTAAGATTGTGGGGTTAATCTCAAGTCCATTGACCTCGCCCTTGCCATTTACTCGCACCCGTACCAAATGTGGCCCTGCTTCGCCTGTGACCTCGATATGGCGCAGGTCCTCTTGCAGCTGTGCCATTTTGCTTTTCATATCTTGGGCAGCTTTCATCATTTTGGCCATTTCGCCCAAGCCACCAAGTCCTTTGAGCATACTCTTCCTTTCAGTCCTCCTCGAAGGGGTCCCATTCTTCGTCAACCTCGGGCAGCGCTTCAAGAGCTGCCGTTTGGGCTGATATATTCAAAGCACGAATAGCGCTAATTTTTGCCCCCGGAAAGGTGGCAATTACAGCTTGCACCAAAGGCGTTTCTAGCGCGCGTTCTTCGTCCGCGCGTTGCCCTGCTTGACGGGTTTCTGCCAAAGTGGCGGCCCCACCTTGATTGACGATGCTGACCGCCCAGCGGGTATTCGTCCAAGCTTGCAATTGCGCCGCTAACCGGGCTGCTAGGTCGCGAGGCGCATTGGGGCCAGGTTCGAACTCGATGCGCCCGGGACTGTAGCGCGACAGGTGCAGATGGTCTTCGACCTCAACCAACAGTTTCATATCGCGCTTTTCGCGGATAAGTTCGACCACATGTTCAAACTGCAGATAGGCCGCAAGGGCAGGAACAAGCTCGGGATCTGAGGCAAGTGCGGTTTGCTGGCTCGTTTGGCCAGACATCATGCGCTGTGGCTGGTTTGTGGGCGAGGCCTTCAGGGTTGTTTGAGCCGTGGATTGCTGTGCGGTTTGTTGCGTTTCACGGCTAGTAGCAGCACCTGAAGGGCCAGAGCCCGCCCCGAACGGGGTCATCGTTTGCAATTTTCGCAAAAGCGTTTCGGGGTCATCCATATCGGCGACATGGGTTAGGCGAATGATAGCCATTTCCGCAGCCATCATTGCATTGGGGGCCAGCGGTAGCTCTTCCAAGGCTTTTAGTAACATTTGCCACATGCGCGACAAGACCCGCATGGCCAAACGCTCGGCCATATCAAGGCCGCGGCTGCGTTCGTCTGGCGGAGTTGTGGGGTCGTTGGCCGCTTCTGGGGTGATTTTGATTACGGAGATCCAATGGGTGATATCGGCAAGATCGCGCAAAACCCCCATCGGATCTGCTCCGTCGGCATATTGGCTGGACAATTCCTCGAGCGCTTGGGCAGCGGCGCCGCGCATAATCATATCAAACAAATCAAGCACACGGCCGCGATCGGCCAAACCCAACATAGCGCGCACCTGCTCGGCTTTGGTTTCTCCCCCGCCATGGGCGATGGCTTGGTCCATCAAGCTCATGGCGTCGCGCACCGACCCTTCGGCGGCGCGGGTTATCAATGCCATCGCATCTGGGGCAAGGCTTGCACCTTCCAGATCGGCGATTCGCGCTAGATGCGCCATCATCACTTCGGGCTCGATCCGTTTGAGGTCGAACCTTTGGCACCGTGATAAAACGGTTACGGGTACTTTGCGAATTTCGGTGGTGGCAAAGATGAATTTCACATGGGCTGGTGGTTCTTCGAGGGTTTTTAAAAGCGCGTTAAAGGCGCTGGTTGACAACATGTGGACTTCGTCAATTATATATATTTTATAGCGTGCCGAAGCGGCGCGGTAATGCACCGAGTCGATGATTTCTCTAATATCGCCCACGCCTGTGCGGCTGGCTGCGTCCATTTCCAATACATCAACATGACGGCCATCGGTGATAGCCTGACAGGGCTCGCATACTCCACAAGGTTCTGTGGTGGGGTCGCCTGTACCATCGGGGCCGATACAGTTTAGGCCTTTGGCAATGATCCGTGCAGTTGTGGTTTTACCCACCCCGCGCACGCCTGTCATGATAAATGCATGGGCAATGCGGTCGGATGCAAAGGCGTTTTTTAAGGTGCGCACCATCACCTCTTGTCCGATCAGATCGGCGAAAGTTTGCGGGCGATATTTGCGGGCAAGAACTCGGTAACCCTGCGCGGTGGTGTCGGACATTTGGCCTCAAGTCTGAATTAAGGATTCGGCTTTGCAAATAGACTAAGCTGCATCTGTGCCCCCGTCCAGCAATTGCCACCTTAGGTGGCTGGCACACCAAAACGGGGGCGCTTAATCTACGATAGCCTTAATGAGGTGAGAGGCTGGACAACGACCCAAGCGGGGCTCGTTACGGCTGCTTCCTTCCGGACCTGACCGGGTTGGCGAGGTGCCTGCCCGCGCCAACCTCTCAACTTTCATATAGTAGCATAGGCCGACCAGTGCAAGTGTGACGATGCTAGAGGCTATAAGCCGATATTCAACCGATTCTTGGGCATTTTTTCGTCAAACGGTTACAGCCTTTCGCCCAAGTTATTTGTCAATAAATTGTGTTCGCGCAGCGGCTGTACCAAACTTGACCTAGAACTGCGTCACAAGGTGCAAAGTATCAATCGGCAATATGGGCACGCAAATGACCTGTAACTAAAATGCGCAAGCCCAATTTTTGCTTCTAAGGTTTCAAGGCCAAAAGTGTAATTGGCTCTAAACAATTCAAAAACCACTTTTTCTATCCATTGGGGTTGCACTCTAAGCTGCAAGCCGCTTGGCAATTCAATTGCACACATTAATATATAGGATATAGCTTTCTCAAAGTTTATTAACCGTAAAGGAAAGCGATGACATTTTCACAACTTTCATTTTCCGGCGGCGGATTAGATCGTAGAGCACATTTGCGCGATGAGCCAAAAACCCTAACCGCTTTGTTCGAAAACGCAAAAATATTGCCGGTGTGGCGTGGAAAACCTTTGGTGCACTATGATCAAACTTTGGGCTGGATTGCGGCGGAGCACGCGCTTCTGGATTTGGCCCAGCAGAAAATATATTTTTTGGGACAAACGGACGAACAGGCTTATTTCGCGGCCGATATCTCGGAGTGGGAGCCAAAAGACGAGCCCAAAGTTGTAGATGGATTTTTTGACGACAGTGCACAAACCCATCCGGATTTGGGCTCTGACTGCGCCTTTTTAGAGTTGCGTGGCATCATGCTGACCCTCTCACCCCTTGAAGGCGAACTTGCTGTCACGGCCAAGGCCTTGGTTCATTGGAACAGTGTTTCGGGCTTTTGTTCGGCTTGTGGCGCTGCAGCACATGTACAAAAAGCTGGATGGCAGCGCACCTGCGCGGGCTGCGGATTGTCGCATTTTCCCCGCACGGATCCTGTGGTAATTATGTTGGTTACGCGAGGCAATCAGGCACTTATAGGGCGTTCACACGCTTGGCCTAAGGGGATGTATTCCTGCTTGGCAGGTTTTATTGAACCAGGCGAAACGCTGGAGGCGGCGGTGGAGCGTGAAGTCTTTGAAGAGGCTGGGATCACAGTTGAGGATGTGCGTTATCATGCAAGTCAACCTTGGCCTTTTCCGGCCTCATTGATGTTTGGTTGTGTAGCGCGCGCCATCTCAGAGAAAATTACACTTGATCCGGTTGAGCTTGAGGATGCGCGCTGGATTACTAAAGAGGAGATGATGCAGGTGATGGCAGGCCATCACCCTGAAATCACCCCCGCGCGCAAAGGGGCGATTGCCCATCATTTGATTTCAGCTTGGCTTGCGGGCACCTATTAGGTGCGGCTTGACGGATAGACTCCAAGAATATTCACCGATGAAGTGAAATAGTTTAATTCTGCAAGCGCGCGGGCCACATTGGGATCTTTGGGGTGTCCTTCGATGTCGGCGTAAAACTCGGTTGCGGTGAAAGATCCACCTACCATATAACTTTCAAGCTTAGTCATATTGACACTATTGGTCGCAAAGCCGCCCAAGGCCTTATAGAGTGCCGCGGGAATATTGCGTACCCGAAAGGTCAAGCTTGTCAACATGGGCCTCGTTCCGCGGCGCGATTGGTCGGCCTCACGTGACATCACCAAAAATCGGGTGGTGTTATTGTCGTGATCTTCGATCCCTTCGGCCAAAATATCCAGACCATAGATTTGGCCTGCCAAAGACGAAGCAAGGGCTGCTTCACGCGGCTCGCCGAGGCGCGCCACCTCTTGTGCGGCGGCGGCATTGTCTGACCAATTTAGAAAATCCAAATCATGAGATCGCAAAAATTGTCCGCACTGGCCTGCCAAAATCGACATGCACCGCACTCGCTTTACATCGGCCAATTTGGTGCCTTTAACGGCCAAGAGACTGATTTGCACCCTCACAAAGGTCTCATCAATGATATGAAGGCCACTTTCTGGCAAAAGTGAATGAACATCTGCGACCCG
>DPZQ01000220.1 GCA_003536295.1 Rhodobacter sp.
CCACGCCGCTTGATGATATTTCGGGCATCGGGGCCAGTCGCAAGCGTGCGCTTTTGGCCCATTTTGGGAGCTCCAAGGACGTGTCGCGCGCGGGCCTGTTTGATTTGCAGGTCGTCGCAGGCATTTCTGCTGCGATGGCCCAAAAAATTCACGATTACTTCAACCCACGCGACTAGAAATACGATTTTTCTGCCGAAAACGGGTCGTGTCGCCCGCCCGTGTGATTATCTGCTTTCGCATTACCCTGATTATGCGTTAATCATGCGTTCATGAAGTGGACCATACCAAATATTTTAACGGTGTTGCGACTTATGGCGGCCCCTGGTGTGGCCCTCATGTTTTTGTATTTTCATCGCCCTGCCGCCGACTGGTTGGCGCTGGCCTTATTTGTCAGTGCAGCAGTGACCGATTTCTTTGACGGTTATTTGGCTCGCCTTTGGAAACAAGAATCAAAATTCGGTGCAATGTTAGACCCTATTGCAGATAAGGCGATGGTGGTGATCGCTTTGGTGATTATAACCGGATATTCGGGCATGAACCCTTGGTTGATTTTGCCCGTAACTATCATTTTATTCCGCGAGGTATTTATCTCAGGTCTGCGGGAATATTTGGGGGCAAAATCTTCGATCTTGGCGGTGTCAAAGCTTGCCAAATGGAAGACCACTGCACAAATGGTGGCGATTTCCGTGTTGTTTTTGGGCACTGGGCTAGAGCATTTAGAAGGTATTGCCCGTCAAGGTATGACGGTTGATCAATATGCCCAGGCGGTTAGTGACGGCCTTGCAGACCCAATCCGCAGTTGCGGCGCGCGCGGATGTTCCAACATAGCGACCACATTTGGCTTGGTTTTAATTTGGATTGCTGCCATTTTAACACTTTTGACGGGCGGTCAATATTTTAAAAAGTCGCTGCCCTACTTGCGAGAGGATGAGTGATGCAAATTCTTTACTTCGCATGGCTGCGTGAACGTATTGGTTTGGCCGAAGAAACGGTCGCAAGCTCGGCTGAAACTGTGCAAGATTTGGTGTCAGAGCTGCGTGCTAAAGACCCGCGTTATGAAGCAGCCTTTGCAGACACAAGTAGTCTGCGCGTCGCCCTTGACCAAAGGCTGGCCCATTTTGGCGACCCAATCGCGGGCGTACGTGAGGTGGCATTTTTCCCACCAATGACGGGTGGATGATGCAGGTTCGCGTTCAAAATGTGGCCTTTGATTTTGCGCAAGAAGCCAAGAACTTTGCGAGTTCTGTGCAAGATTGCGGTGCGCTTGTGACCTTTACGGGTATCGTTCGTAATAATGATGCGGGCGATTTGCTGGCGCTGGAAATTGAACATTACCCCGTCATGACGCAAAGCGCCCTAGAAAATATAGCTGGCCAAGCCATGGAAAAATGGTCTTTGGTCGATTGTTTGATTATTCACCGCTTTGGCCGTTTGGCACTTGGGGAGCCGATCATGATGGTGGCCACCGCCGCTCCGCACCGCGCCGCTGCCTTTGCATCCGCGGACTTTATGATGGACTATCTAAAATCTCGGGCGCCTTTTTGGAAAAAAGAAGTCACAGACGCAGGCGCAGAATGGGTCGCGGCGAAAGATTCAGATGAGCAGGCCCTCTCGCGCTGGTAAAGTGGAAAGGGTCAATAAGTTTGACTGGCACCCGTCGCCTCATAACGATATAATCACCCAAACATCCCCAATGGAGCGCAATGGCACATGAGCGCCACTTCACAGGCTAAACCCATTCTGCCATCTGACATTTTGGCCCGCAAAGGCGGCGTGCCTTTGGTCACATTAACTGCATATACCACGCCGATGGCGCGGTTGGTTGACAAGCATTGCGATATCACTTTAGTGGGCGACAGCGTGGGCATGGTCTTGCACGGCCTTCCAACCACGCTCGGCGTCACGCTCGAGATGATGATCATGCATGGCAAAGCTGTGGTGCGGGGTACAGCCTCGGCCTTGGTGGTTATTGATATGCCCTTTGGTACATATGAGAAAAGCCCGGCTCAAGCATTTGCCAATGCTGCGCGCATCATCGCTGAAACTGGCGCCGCTGCGGTTAAACTTGAGGGGGGCGTAATAATGGCCGAGACTATCGCCTTTTTGGTGGCGCGGGGCGTGCCTGTGATGGCGCATATTGGCCTGACGCCGCAAGCCGTGAACACATTGGGCGGCTATAAGGTGCAGGGACGAGGCGCAGATGCGGCGCGGGTTTTAGAAGATGCCCATGCAGTGGCCAAGGCGGGGGCTTTTAGCGTTGTGCTGGAAAAACTACCCGCCGAGCTCGCAGACCAAGTCACTACCGCTTTGCATATTCCCACGATTGGTATTGGCGCGGGGCTTGCGTGCGACGGTCAGGTTCTGGTCCTAGATGATATGTTAGGGCTTTTTAGCGATTTTCATCCTAAATTTGTGAAACGCTACGGTGAACTTGGCCATGCCGCGGATCAAGCCATTGCTCACTATGCGACAGAAGTGCGCGCGCGCCAATTTCCTACCCCTGAGCACAGCTATGCGATGGCCCCAGCAACTCCTGCGGTTAAAGGCTGACAGAAGTGATCTGTCGTAAGGTCCTTGAAATGCAGAAGACGTCCTTAAGCTGGAAGGCTGCAGGCCTGTCGGTCGGTGTCGTGCCTACCATGGGCGCGCTGCATGAGGGGCATTTGTCGCTGGTTGCCGCAGCAAAGCAACAATGCGACCGAGTGATCGTGACAATTTTTGTGAACCCAACTCAATTTAACAATACCGAAGATCTGACTCGTTATCCCCGCACAGAAGCGGCGGATACTGCCCTGTTGGCCAGCCATGCTGTAGATGTAATCTTTGCCCCTGCTCCTGAAGACGTCTACCCCCTAGGATTTGCAAGCCAAGTAACCGTGGCTGGGGTGGCCGATCCGCTTGAGGGGCGGTTTCGCCCTGGCCACTTTGCGGGGGTTGCAACGGTTGTAGCTAAACTTTTTGGCATGACCTTGCCAGATAGGGCCTACTTCGGCGAAAAAGACTGGCAACAGGTGCAGGTGATTGCCCGTATGACCGCTGATCTTAATCTGAACGTTGCGTTGCAAATTTGCGCCACGGCGCGCGCAAGCGACGGGATGGCCCTATCCTCGCGTAATGCACGCCTTTCGCCCGCTGATCGGGCAATTGCAGGTCAGCTGCACCCCGTGATGCGCGCCTGCGCCCAAGATCTAATCCAAGGCCAGGCCACGGCCCAAATCGTGGCCAAAGCCCAAAAGGCGCTTATAGGATATGGATTTGAAAAAATTGACTATTTTACCTACTGTGACGAGCAAAGCCTAGTGTCACTGGATCATTTTGCCCCCAATGGGCGGCTTTTGGTTGCAGCATGGCTGTCGGGCGTGCGATTGATAGATAATGTAGCCGTCTGACTAAGGGGCGCTACTTTTGGTTAAGAAATAAAGAACCAAAAACCCAAACCCGCCCGTAATAAGCCCCGAACCTAGCCAATAGGACAGACTTACAAAGCGTGGCAACAAGCGCAAAAGAAATACAACGCCCAACAAAAGCGATCCAAGCCCGAATACAAGTCCCACTCCAGCTCTCCCTTGTTGGTATTTCCCTGACATCAGCTTACTTAGAAATAGGTGGTAAACCAAAGCCACAAACGGCCTGGCACGCTGAGCTGGAAGAAAAAACCAGCTGATTTCAACTGCTACTTTCAAAGTTATAAATTCGAACGTGTTGTTGTTTGATACGCCGCCTTATTCTTCGTCTTCTTCAATCAAAATTTCCGGTGTGCCCCTCTACCCAAAAATATGGACCCTTTGCTCCGCCGAGTAATTTGGCAGGTCGTGCAGTGGAAGAACAGCGCAGCACAAAAGCCAGTTAATTGCTGCGGCTGTGTTGATTAAAAAATAGCCAGCGCCAGCAACGTAGCATTAAATAAAGAAGGAGTGGCTTAGCTGCGGCTATTTCAACAGATCATTGATCCAAAAATAGCATAAAGATCACCTCACCAACGCATCTTAATTGTCAAAAAGTGATTTATAGGGGTCAGTTTTCGCCAAATAATCTATCAGGATGAAACATAGAACCGGACAATACCTAAAAAAACGTCTCTCACAGATATTTAGGCAACAGCATAGTGTTTTCAATCATCTTGAGAGTGCGCAATTCAGAACCACGACAAGACACTGATTCGGAAGTTAGTCGGCACCTTAACCAATCAGAGGCCTTGCCAATAAAAAAGAGCAACTCGAGAGATGCTCTTTCCGTCTCACAATGTTGTTTCAAATATTAGAATGACATGCTTACGCCGATTTGCATGTCGCCTGTGTAGTTTTGTTGTGCAA
>DPZQ01000190.1 GCA_003536295.1 Rhodobacter sp.
AATTTGCATGGCCTGTTCTTGAAAAAGCGGCACCCCTAATGTTTTTCCCAATACCCGCCCCAAAGCGTCAGAGGGAAAGGACACGGGCTCCGCACCTGTTCGGCGGTGCAAATAGGGATGCACCATATCGCCTTGAATGGGGCCGGGGCGTATGATGGCTACTTGAATTACAAGATCATAAAAACACAGTGGCCGCATACGGGGCAGGAAGTTCATCTGCGCGCGGCTTTCCACTTGAAATACACCCAAACTATCAGCCCGGCACAGCATATCATAGGTGGCGCGATCCTCGGCAGGCAGGCTGGCCAGATCGTAAGACAGGCCATGATGTTTTGCCAAAAGATCAAAGGCCTTGCGCAAACAAGTCAGCATACCCAAAGCCAAAATATCAATTTTCAAAATACCCAAAGCGTCAATATCGTCTTTGTCCCAACATATCACGGTACGATCTTCCATCGTGGCATTTTCAATAGGCACCAAAGAATCAAGCCTGCCTTGGGTAATGATAAATCCTCCCACATGCTGAGACAAATGCCGCGGGAACCCTTGAATTTCGGCAATAAGCACCAAGGCTTGCGACAGGGATTTGTCGTTAGGGTCAAGTCCAATTTCCCGCAAACGGGCGGGACTGATAGTGCCGCCGCCCCCCCATCCCCAGATTTGCGAGGACATGGCCGACAGCGTATCTTCCGCCAAGCCCATCGCGCGCCCCACCTCGCGCACGGCCCTTTTGCCACGGTAGTGGATAACTGTTGCACAAAGACCCGCGCGGTGGCGGCCATAGCGAGCATAGATATGTTGGATCACCTCTTCTCGGCGTTCGTGTTCAAAATCAACGTCAATATCGGGCGGCTCGTCACGGGCTTCTGAGACGAACCGCTCAAACACCATCGTGCCAATTTCCGGAGAGACCGAGGTCACCCCCAAAGCATAGCACACAATCGAATTAGCCGCCGATCCGCGCCCCTGGCACAAAATGCCTCTTTGGCGAGCAAAATCTACAATATCACGCACGGTTAAAAAATAGGGCTCGTAGCGCAACTTACCAATCAGTGCCAATTCATGTGCCACTTGCGCGCGCACCTTGTTAGGCGCGCCCGCAGGATAACGCCAAGCCAGCCCCCTTTCGACCAAACGGGCCAAGCGCTGGGGAGCCGTTTCACCATCCTCCTCTTCCGAAGGATACTCATAACGCAGCTCATCTAACGAAAAGTGCAGGCTTTGCGCAATCTGATCGGCGGCGGCAACAGCAGATTCATGGCCGATGAACAGCCGCGCGATTTCCACACCCGAGCGCAGGCGCCTTTCCGCATGGGCCAAAGCATGGCGGCCCAATTGGTCAACCCGCAGGCCCAAACGAATGGCGCATAATACATCAGCCAATTTGCGCCGCGCCCCATGATGCATCAAAGGCTGAGCCGAGGCCACAAGCCCGATCCCCAAAGAATTGCCTAAACGTTGCAATCGCGCAAAGCGGGCACGGTCCTGCCCGTCATAAAGTGGGGCCATCACAAAAAAGACATCTGCACCAAAATGGCGTTTTAATCTGCGCGCCGCCCAAAAACTAACCGCATCAGTTGGATGTACCAACAGCACAGAACCCTGCCCCCAAGCTATCAGATCAACCAGATCCAACTCACAAGCACCTTTGGCGGCACGCAAACGACCAAGCGTCAGCAAACGGCAAAGCCGCCCCCAAGCGGCACGATCTTTGGGCAGCATGGTAACGGTGCAGCCGCCACAAAACATCAGCCGCGTGGCCGGCAGCAAACGCGGTGCCTCCCCCCCTTCGCGAGTGATCTCTCGCGCGGCAACATGGGCGCGCACAATTCCCGCGACCGAGTTTTCATCCGCAATCGCCAAAGCCGTCAGCCCCAACAAAGCCCCACGTCGTACCAGCTCTTCGGGATGCGAAGCGCCTTTTAGGAAGGTGAAGTTTGACAGGGCCGACAATTCAGCAAAGGGCAGAACCGGCATGGGATCTCCAGAACGAATGGAGAACATTCTAGCGCAGCTGCAAGGATGGGTCTAGCCCCCGATCACAGATTCAAAAAGAGCAATTGTCACAAACCCGTCAGGGGTCAGCCCCATGTCAGCTTGATACTGACGCACCGCCGCTGCCGTGTTAGGGCCAAATTTGCCGTCGGCTCCTTTGGTTTCATATCCCCTTAGGGTGAGGTTTTTTTGCAAGCAGGCAAGCTCGGGCGTGGTTAGGGCACGGGCGTGGCGTGGCCATTCTTGCGCAAAAGCCCCCCCTCCCATCAAGCGGTCCGCCAAATGGGCCACCGCCAACGCATAAGCATCCGAGGCATTATAGGATTTGATCACATCAAAATTCTGGGTCAGAAAAAAGGCAGGGCCTTGATGGCCAGCGGGCAGGTGCAGCCTGACGTTTAGGCTCAAGGGTAGTTCTTGCGCGACAAACCCCACCCTTTGCGCACACCAAAAGGCCACAGGCCTGCGCTGATCACTGTGCAAAAGCGACCAATCAAACACATTTGGCAAACGCACTTCGCACCCCCAAGAAACCGCCGCGTCCCAGCCAGAATTTTGTAAATAGGCTGCAATCGAGGCCAGCGCGTCGGTGGGCTCATCCCCCCAAATATCGCGTTTTCCGTCTTGATCATAATCAACCGCATGGGCCAGATAGGCGCTTGGCATGAATTGCCCATGCCCCATCGCCCCCGCCCAAGAGCCCATAAGCCCCTGCGGAGACACATCACCTGCCACTAAAATCTGCAAAGCGCCCAGCAGCTCGGCTTCAAAAAACGCGCGCCGCCGCCCGTCAAAGGCCAAGGTCGCCAAACAGTCCAACACAGGTAAAGAACCGCGCACCTGCCCATAGGCGCTTTCAATACCCCAAAATGCGGCAATAAGCCCAGCGCCAACACCATAGTCACGCGCGAGTTTTGCGAAAAGATCCTGATAAAGCACCAGCATTTTCCGGCCATCATCGATCCGTTGATCGGACAGAGCACGGTCCAGATAAGACCATATACGGCTAGAAAATTCAGGCTGCGTGCGATCTTTTTTAAGCACAAGCGTTTGCACTTTTACGCCAGACATCATCTGCGCATAAAGGCCAAGATCAAGGCCTGCCAGCTGGGCCTTGGCCCCAAAGGCTTGCACCCATGTTTCAAAAGTCAGATCAGCGTCAGGCTGCATTGCAAAGGGCCTTATTTAGGGTGCGCCAAATTCGGCCAAAAGGGTGCCAGTTGTCAAACGAAACTCCTTAGGGGCGCACGCGCTTTAATTTGCGTTTAATTTTGTCGGCCTTGGCCAATCCTTCGCGCGGTTTACGCGGAGCAAAGCGGGTCTTTTTGCCTGCTGCGCCACCGCGCCCTTTTGGCATATTTTTGCCATCCATCTCTATAAGTTCAAACATCACGCCCCCGGTCAGGGCCACAGCCTCGGCCAAGCGCACGGTGACGCGCTGGCCAAGACCAATGGTCAACCCGCTGTTTGAGCCAACCAAACATGGATGATCTGGGTCAAAATGGAAAAACTCTTGCCCAAGTGAGCGGATCGGCACCAACCCATCGGCACCCGTTTCATCGAGCTTTACGAACAACCCAAACCGCTGCACGCCCGACACGCGTCCAGAAAACTCAGCACCCACGCGGTCAGCCAAATAGGACGCCAAATATCGATCTGAGGTGTCGCGCTCCGCCAGCATCGACCTGCGCTCCGTGTCGCTGATTTGTTTGGCAGTTTCGGCCAAATGCTCAAGATCAAAGGCCGAAAGCCCATCATCACCCCAGCCATGCGCCGAGATTAGCGCCCGATGCACGATCAAATCGCTGTACCGCCGAATGGGCGAGGTGAAATGCGCGTAACAGCGCAGGGACAGGCCAAAATGGCCGAAGTTCTCAGGGTGATAATAGGCCTGCGTCATCGACCTAAGGGTCGAGACATTCATCAACTCAGCAAAATCCGTGTCGCGGGCCTGGTGCAAAAGGCGGTTTAAGTGGCTGGTGCGCAGAACTTGCCCCTTGGCCATAATAAACCCCGAGGCTTCGGCCACTTCGCGCAAAGACTCAAGTTTTTGGGGACTGGGCTCTTCATGTACCCTAAACAACAACGGCTGTTTGGCCGAGATCAGGGCTTCGGCGGCTGCCACATTGGCCAAAATCATGAATTCTTCGATCAGTTTGTGGGCATCCAGACGATCTTTAAAGTCAACTGATACGACTTTACCATCATCAGAAAGTACGATTTTACGCTCTGGCAACTCAAGATCCAGCGGCTGGCGGCGTGACCGCTCTTGCCCCAAACAGGCATAGGCAGCGTAAAGCGGTTTAATCACAGTCTCAAGAAAGGGGACGCATTTCGAATTGGGCGCGCCATCAAAAGCCTCTTGCACCTCTTCATAATGCAAACTTGCCGGCGAGCGCATCAAGGCCCGCAAGAACCGATGGCTTATTTTCGCACCCGAAGCATCAATCACCATTCGCGCTACCAAACAGGCACGGTCCACACCCTCATGCAACGAACAAAGATCGCCCGACAAAGCATCTGGCAACATCGGCACAACGCGGTCGGGAAAATAGCTTGAGTTACCACGTGACCGGGCTTCGCGGTCAAGGGGTGAATTAGGGCGCACATAATGTGCGACGTCGGCGATGGCCACATAAAGCACAAAGCCACCTGGATTTTTGGGGTCTTCATCGACCACCGCAAAGACCGCATCGTCATGGTCGCGCGCATCCGAAGGGTCAATTGTTACCAAAGGCAGGTCACGCAAATCTTCGCGCCGTCCTAATGGGGCGGGCAAGGCGGCCGTGGCGGCCGCGATCACTTCTGTCGGAAACCGATCGGGAATGCCATGTTGGTGAATGGCAATCAAGCTAACAGCTTTGGCCCCAGAAGGGTCCCCCAGGCGTGCCACGATCCGCGCGATGGGCAGGCCCAGACGTTTGCCGCTTTCTTGCACGGCTTCAACCAACTCACCCTCTTTAGCATCATGGGTTGCGCCGTTTGGCACATGCCATTCAGTGTCATTGCGCTTATCAATCGGCATAATCCGCCCGCCTTCGCTGGTGGCGCGAAAAATACCAACGCAGCGTTGGGCGGTATTAGCCAGCTGACGGATCAGCCGTGCGGTATGGCTGTGGTCGGCCTCTCCACTTTCGGTAAGGCGCGCTAAGATATGATCCCCCGCTCCAAGAGCAGGATCGCCTGCGCCCGTCAGCACTAAGATGCGCGGTGCGGGGCCTTTTCCTGCCCATTCGGCAGGGCTTGCAAAAAGATCACCCTGCGCATCTGGCCCAATAATCTGCAAAACCGAGACAGGCGGCAATTTGGCCGCGTCTGAAAAAGTGCGGCGCTTTTTAACCACAGCGCCTTCGCTGGCCAAGTCGCGCAACATCGCTTTCAATGCAATGCGCGCCGAAGACCCCTTTATACCAAAAGCCTTCGCAATATCGCGCTTGGCTGTTAGAGTTGGGTTTTCATCAATCCATGCAAGGAGTGCGGCTTTGGTAGGTATATGATCCATAGGCCCCCTTTATCATGGGTCTGGGACCATGTCATGGCACATTCCGCCCCTGCGGATCAAAAGATCAAAACCATGTCTTGGTGATCAATTCCCGCATCTAGATAGGGCGCATCAATGGCAACAAAGCCCAGTTTTTCATAAAACCCCAAGGCGTGGGTCTGAGCGCCAAGCTTGACCTTTTGCACTGCTGAGCACGTGCGAAAATGCGCGACAGCCGCAAGGATCAAGGCTGCGCCAATCCCGTTACCACGCAGATGAGCCAGGACACACACGCGCCCAATCTTACCCAAACCCTCAACTTCAAAAAGTCGGGCAGAGCCTGCGGGCGCGCCTTGCCAATGTGCCAAAAGATGGGTGGCAATGTCATCTTGATCATCGATTTCATCCGCCTCACTCACGCCCTGTTCTTCGATAAAGACCACGCGGCGCAGCTGACGGCAAAGGGCGATATCTTGGGTTGGGGCGATCATCAAACTCATGCGAAGTAATCCCGTAAAATGCGGCCATAAATCGCTTTAAGCGCGTGAATTTGAGCCACTTCGACACGCTCGTCCACCTGATGCATGGTTTTGCCCACCAAGCCAAATTCAACAACTGGACAGTGGTTTTTAACAAAACGCGCATCCGACGTGCCCCCCGTGGTTGAGGCTTGGGGCAAAATCCCTGTCTCTGCCTTGACCGCACTCGCCACCAGATCTGAAAAAGCTCCAGGCGGGGTAAGAAAGCTTTCGCCCGAAATTGTAACCCGCATTGTCATTTCAACCCCCGTTTGCATTTGGGTTTGGGCCAGATGATCGGCCAACAGCTGGCTCAGGCTTGCGCCCGAGTGGCTGTCGTTAAACCGGATATTCACCGTGGCCCGACAACTGGCAGGAATGACGTTATTGGCCAAATTGCCAGTGTCAATTGTGGTGATCGCAATGGTCGAAGCATCAAAATGCGCTGTGCCCGTGTCAAGGGGCTGCGCAGTCAGCGTCACCATCAGCTGCACCATCGCCGCAACAGGGTTTTTCGCCCGATGCGGATAGGCAGAGTGGCCTTGAATGCCCTGCGCGGTGATATAAGCACTCATCGAGCCACGCCGACCGATTTTCATTGCCTCGCCCAGATGGTCGGGACAGGTGGGCTCACCCACGAGACAATGGGTCATAGCCTCGCCATTTTGAGCCATATAGTCCAACAGCGCCAAAGTGCCGTGCAGGCCGTCGGCCTCTTCATCACCGGTGATGGTTAGGATCACGGCACCGTCCGGGGGGGTCATGCGCACGAAATCAATCGCAGCCGCGACAAAGGCCGCAACTCCCGACTTCATGTCAGTGGCCCCACGCCCCCAAAGCCAACCCTCTTTGATAACACCCCCAAACGGGTCATGCGTCCAAGCGGCAAGGTCGCCCACGGGCACCACGTCCGTATGGCCATTAAAGCCAAAAGATTTGTTGGCCCTCACCCGCCCCCAGCGCGCAAATAGGTTTGATATCCCTTCGCGCTCAACTCGTACACAGTCAAAATTCGCCGATTCCAACAAACTTTGCAGCAAGACTAAAGCACCCCCCTCTTGCGGAGTGACCGACGGGCAGCGCACCAAATCAGCGCAAAGAGCAACCGGATCAATGGGGCTTTGGGTCATCTTAGGCCTTTCGCATCATTCAAAAAAAGGCGTCATCTGTGCAACGACGACCGAATTTTCATCTAAAGCCCGCGTCATCAAGGCGCGCTCTTCCTCTGATATTTCATCACCATTTTCCAACCGCTCATCCAGACTACCATAGCCTGAGACATCCAAAGGAGCTAAATCAGCTGCCTTTAAAATCGCAACTGTTTCTCGCACCGCTTCGGCTTCATCAACGCCGCTTGCATAAATCATCAAAGCGCCGCCTGTTGCTTTTTCAGGCAATCCATCACCGATCTTGCGCCCAACTTCGACCAATAGGGTAAAGACCTGCTGGGGCCGCTTGACCTTTGGCGTTGGGGTTGAAGCAGCGATGTCGTCGCTTTTTTTGGAGGTGTCAGTCACGCAACAGCTCATTAATCGAGGTTTTGGACCGCGTTTGCGCGTCGACCTTTTTAACAATAACGGCGCAGTAAAGATTGATCCCATTTTTGGACGGCATAGATCCAGCCACCACAACCGAGCCCGCAGGCACTTCACCATAACTGACCGTGCCCGTTTCGCGATCAACGATTTTGGTTGATTTTCCGATAAACACGCCCATCCCCAAAACCGAGCCTTCACGTACGATGCAGCCCTCAACCACCTCGGAGCGGGCCCCGATAAAGCAGTTATCTTCAATGATCGTTGGGCCTGCTTGCATGGGTTCTAAAACCCCTCCAATGCCAACACCACCCGAAAGATGCACATTTTTTCCGATTTGCGCGCAAGAGCCGACGGTGGCCCAAGTGTCCACCATCGTGCCCTCATCGACATAAGCGCCCAGATTGACGAACGAGGGCATCAAAACCACGCCTTTGGCGATATAGGCTGATCTGCGCACTATACAATTTGGCACGGCACGAAAGCCCGCCTCGCGCCAATCATCTTCGGCCCAACCGTGAAATTTACTGTCAACCTTGTCCCACCAGCCGCCACCTTGCGGGCCTCCCGACTGCATTTCCATGTCTTTCAAACGAAAGCCCAAAAGTACAGCTTTCTTGGCCCATTGGCGCACAGCCCATTGGCCGTCTGGGCCCCGCTCGGCTACGCGCAATTTGCCCTTATCAAGGACCTCTAGCGTCGCTGCGATCGCGTCACGGTGCGGTCCTTTTGTGGCAGGTGTGATTGTGTCGCGTGCGTCCCAAGCGGCTTCGACGGCGGCTTCCAGATCGGTGTGTGACATGGGCTGTTCCTTTATCAATTCGAGTTCTTTAGTCCTATAAACCCCATTGTGGGGCCGCGCAATGCGATCAAGGAGCCGATCTTAGCCAATCTTGCGCAAAGACAATCTGATCGAGCCCCGCAAACGCTGCACAGTCTTGCAGCGCAACTTCAAGGGATTTAACTAATTTTGGGATCGGCTTGACGCTTTGTTCGGGCCAAAAGGCTCGCACATTCAGCTGTTTGTTTTGTCGATCCGCTTTCGCATCAATACGGCCAATCAGCGCATCCCCTTTTAGAATGGGAAAGACGTAATAGCCGTAAATGCGGTTTTCTTTGGGAACGAACACCTCAATACGGTAGTTAAAGCCAAACAATTTAAGGGCCCGCGCCCGGTCACGCAAAATCGGATCAAACGGTGATAAAAGCCGCGTGATCTTGACTGGATCAGGAAGCTTAGCCACTGTTTTATAAGTTTTGGGGCGCATTAAGTGCAGATGCAAACTGCCATCAAATGCAGCGATTTGAACCATAATCAAAGCGCCAGACCCAAGGCCTAATTCCGCCCATTTGCGCACCCGCGCCACGGGTACCATGGCCCAAAACGCAGCAATTTGCGCAGGCGTGGCAAACCCTAAATGATCAAGCGCCTTTTCGTTGGCCCAATCCTCAGATTCATGGCGCGCAGGTGCTAGGGAGCGTAGCGTATCAGGGATCACACGATGGGTCAGATCATAGATCTTTTGAAACCCATCACGCCCCGCAATGGACAAAGTGCCACTGCGCCACAAACCCTCTAGAGCCGCCTTGGATGGCGACCAGTCCCACCAACCGCCAGAGCCGCGCACCTCATCGCGGCCAAGGTGACGCGTCATGGCAGGACCGTGGCGGGTGATATGGTCGATGACCTCCGCACAGCTGGCCGCAAACCCCGTCTGGATTACGCCGTTTTTTTTTGCGTCCAAACGCGCCTGATGGTCGGTAAAACGGTGGCGCCAATGGGGGAAAAATTCCATTGGTATAACCGAGGCGTCATGCGTCCAATGTTCAAAAAGACTGCGGTCTTGTTCCAATAAATCTTTCAACATATGCGGCAGATATGATCTTTGGCGAGACCACAAAATCATATCATGGGCGCGCGCTAGCGTGTTGATACTATCAAGCTGCACGAACCCGATTTGACGAATGGTGGTGCCCAGATCGGCGGCCAAACTCGGGTCTTGCGCTAATCCGTGGGTGTGCAAAAAAAGGCGTTTTGCGTCATGGTTTGTCAGAAGCGGCATCATAGGCGGCGGTATCTCAACCGCGCACAGCACAAGGCTAAATTCCCGCCTCGGCGGCGATTTGCGCGCGTGATTTGCGTTCGCGTTCGGTGGCTGATTTCAGTTGACCGCAAGCTGCCATGATATCTTCGCCACGAGGTTTGCGAATGGGGCTGGCGTAACCGGCGTTAAAGACAATATCTGAAAAGGCTTCAATCCTATCCCAGTCCGAGCGCTGATAGGGCGCGCCAGGCCATTCGTTAAAGGGAATTAGATTGATTTTAGCCGGAATGCCCGAGATTAATTTGACCAAACGCCGCGCGTCATCATCGGAATCATTGATGTCTTTTAGCATCACATATTCAAAGGTGATC
>DPZQ01000229.1:0-5246 GCA_003536295.1 Rhodobacter sp.
ATAATAGACAGGTCTTTGACGCGGGGATAAATTCAATTAAAGGGGTGCGCTCAATGCCGCTGGAAGGCACATATCTTGCTTGGGTTGATTTTGCAGGCACTGGTATGCATGAAGATGAGATTAAAGACCGCATTCAAGACACAGCAAAAATTGCAGTTAATCACGGCACCAGCTTCGGCAAGGGTGGCGAAAGCTTTATGCGTTTTAACTTAGGGATGCCGTTTTTCCAAGTCGAAGCAGCCATCGCGCGTATGCGAAAAGCCTTTAGCGACCTGCAATAGGCCGTTAAAGTTTTGTCAAATATCCAACTGGCGCGTTCTGATCGTACCAAAAATCAAGCGGCGGTTTTTCGGATACCGAATTCAACCTTTTGAAGGTACAGATCAATTCGTCTCTTTCCAAGCTGCTGGCCACGATCAGCGCTTGGAAAATATGCCGCCCACCGTCATAAATTTCGGCTACGCCGCGCCAATGTGTCAACTGCACAGGTTCAATGGCGATACCGTCTTCCCACATCCGCAAGACAGCAAAGCTTTGGCCCGCCAATTCAACCCGTAAACGTGATTTTTTCTTTAACGCGCGCGTTTGGGCAAAGGCTATTTCATCGCGCAATTCCTTTGGCAAGTATTCCAACATCTCAAACCCCTCTTTCTCATACCTATAGGTACATACTGGCCCGAAAGTGATTAAAAACAAGTCAAGTTATGAAAAAATATAAAATAATTAATAAAAGGCTTAAAGTGGCCTTAAGCAGCCAGTACGTGATACTCAACCAAGATCATCAACTTCTCAACCAAGGATGAGGGCTCGCATGAAAGCGCAAGCATTGGTGCATGGATTAAACAACGACCTATCAGCGAAATTTGGCGGGTCCGAGAAGCAGACAATCGGCAAATTAAGGTGGCGAAAGGCCGCATAATCAACCATCGCGAAGGACAGGCCATGCGCCAAGTCAATATCCAGCACCACAACATCGGCGCGCGCGACTTTCAGCACCTCAATCGCGATGGCCACTGACGAAACAAAACTGGTCAGATGCAAGCGCTAAGTCTGCACCAAATACGGTCGACTTTTCACGATCAAAACCTATATATTTTATTCTTTTATATTAAACGTTGATTAACCTCTCCCAGCATTTGGAAGATAAAAGTAAAGGAAAGGTTAATCGCCCCGTAGATAAGTTGAAGTTTCTGTGTATATCTCTGAAGGATTGTATAAATGGGGAAAATAGCGCCGAAAGCCTAGACGATAGACAAGAATTGGGCCGCTTTTAAACGGGCAAAAATGAGGGCCAAAATGCAAAATCCAGAACACGGAGGCGGGGTTGATGCCGCGGCAAGCCGCTATGGCATTGCTCGGGAAAACTGGCTTGACCTTTCGACAGGCGTCAACCCGCAACCCTATCCATTTGCGCCCTTGTCGACGCATGATTGGGGCACTTTGCCTGATCAAGTCGCAATGCAAGCGCTTTTGAACGCAGCACGGTGCTTTTGGAACGTGCCGCCGACGGCCGCGATCTTGGCAGCGGCGGGCGCATCGCAGTTGATAGCGCAACTCCCCCGACTGGCCAAAGCAGGCCGAGTTGACATTTCCACGCCCACCTATAATGAACATGCTCGGGCGTTCACGCTAAACGGATGGGTGCTTGGTTCCGATCAACCGCGGGCTTTGGTGCGCGTACATCCCAACAATCCCGACGGCACGCTTTGGCCCGGGGCTTCGGGCGCAGCCCCCCTTGTCATCATCGACGAAAGCTTCTGCGACATCTGCCCCAGCGACAGCCACATAGATTTTGCCACAAGAAAAGGCACCATAATCTTAAAAAGTTTTGGCAAATTTTGGGGCCTGGCTGGGGTGCGGCTTGGCTTTGCCATAGGCGATCCTGAACTGATAAAGCGTTTACGCGACATGCTCGGCCCTTGGGTCGTGTCGGGGCCCGCTTTGAAGATCGGGACCCAAGCGCTGAGCGATCCTCACTGGGCCGCGCAAACCCGCGTCCGCCTTGCGGCGGACGCTAACCAACTAGACCAAATCATGATCCAGACAGGCAGCGCCACTTTGATTGGGGGCACCACACTTTTTCGCCTTTACCAAGTCGCAAATGCTATCACTTGGCAAAATCACTTGGCAAAATCCGCCATTTGGAGCCGAATTTTTCCTTATTCAAACCATTGGCTTCGGCTTGGCCTGCCCGCAGATGCGGTGGGCTTCGAGCGCCTCCACAGAGCAGCTAAAACCTTTGCAAAGGATGTTTTATGATCACCGCAGCTTGGCTATTTTGTGCCCTTTTACTGGATGCAATTTTCGGAGAGCCCAAATGGCTTTGGGGGCGATTTTCCCACCCTGCCGTGCTGATGGGGCGGGCCATTGACGCACTGGACCGCGCCTTTAACAAAGGTGAACAGCGCCGCCTTAAAGGGCTTATGGTCCTGGCCTTTCTGGTATTATCGGCTTGGGCCTTGGGCAAGCTCGTCGGCCTTTTGCCATTTGCAAATCTGATCACCATCGCTATTGCGGCAATGCTTTTGGCACAAAAATCACTGGTCACTCATGTACGCGCTGTGGCTCTGGCGCTGCGCTTATCGCTGAATGATGGGCGACTGGCCGTATCAATGATTGTTGGGCGCGACATAAGCAGCCTTGACGAAGCGGGTGTAGCACGAGGCGCAATTGAAAGCGCGGCCGAGAACCTGTCCGACGGGGTCATCGCACCAGCATTTTGGTTCTTACTGGGTGGATTGCCTGGCATTTTGATCTATAAAATTACTAATACCGCCGACAGTATGATCGGCCACCGCACCCCGCGTCATGAGGAGTTCGGATGGGCGACGGCGCGGTTTGATGATCTGCTTAATCTGATCCCCGCACGGCTGTGCGCCCTTTTGATTGCCCTGAGTGCGGCACGTCTTGACGCGCTTGCCCCCATTTTGCGCGATGCGCCGTTGCACCGATCGCCCAACGCGGGCTGGCCAGAGGCGGCGATGGCGGTGGTTTTAAATCTACGCCTTTCGGGGCCACGCAGCTATAACGGACAAACCCAAGATTTTCCCTATCTCTATCCAGAAGGTGCAAACCACGCCGATGCCAGCGCCATCGAAACTGCCACGCAGGTTTTATGGCGCTCATGGGCACTTGTATTGGGGGCAGTCGCACTCTTAGCTTTGTTTTAAGGCGATTTTGGGTTATGATTTACCCATGGGGGCTTTGATCTATGCGACTAATTTGCCTTTTCCTTATTCTTTGGGTACAAGGTGCGGTGCTGCAAGCTGCACCTTGTGGTGGCGATTTCAAGCAATTCATCCTAGATCTAAAATCCGAAGCCCGCGCACAAGATCTACAAAAAAAAACTATTGATCGTTTTTTTGCGACGGCCGCCCTTGACCCTAACGTTTTACGGATGGACCGTAACCAAGGCCATTTTCGTAAAGACTTCTTAAGCTTTTCCGCTGGCTTAATCAGCGGCACGCGGCTTAAGAATGCCAAACGCTTTGCCGAAAACTATGAAAAATACTTTGCAAAGGCTCAGCACGACTACGGCGTCCCTGCACAGATACTATTGTCATTTTTGGCCTTTGAAACCGATTTTGGGGTAGTTCAGGGCTCATTTAACACAAGAAATGCCTTAATCACTTTGGCCTATGATTGCCGTCGCCCCGAGGTGTTTCGTCCGCAAATTATGGCAGCTCTCGCTTTATTCCAAAAGAGAATGTTTAACCCTGACACGACTTTGGGCGCTTGGGCCGGAGAAATTGGTATGGTGCAAATGCTACCTGCCGACATATTAGCGCGCGGTGTTGACGGGGATCAAGACGGTCAAGTGCTCTTGACCACTTCGGCCCCGGATGCGATTTTAACCGCAGCGCGACTTTTGCAAAGTTTTGGCTGGGCCGCAAACGCCCCTTGGCTGCAAGAGGTACGCCTACCCCCCAATTTCGATTGGTCTGCTACGGGGCTAGACGGGGGGCGAACCCTTAAAGAGTGGCAAAAAATGGGATTAACAGCCCGCCATGGTGGGCTTTTAGGGGATTCACAAACTCGGGCCCTTGTGCTTTTACCGCAGGGGCGCCTTGGCCCTGCCTTCTTGGCCTATGATAATTTCCAAATCCTGTTTAACTGGAACCAAAGCTTTGTCTATGTGACCACAGCCGCCTATTTTGCCACACTGCTAGACGGTGCCCTGCCATTGGGCCCCTTTAACCCCGAACCAATGCTGGATGAGGCCCAAATGAAACACTTGCAACAAAATCTGTCAGAACGGGGCTATAATGTAGGCGAAATAGACGGGATCTTGGGCGCAGGCACCCGCAGCGCTGTTCGCGATATGCAAACCCGCTTAGGTCTTGCGGCGGACGGGTGGCCCAACCAAGCTCTCCTTGATAGGCTTTAAGCGACCAGACTTTCCGCTTTTTTCAGGTCAACGCTGACCAGCTGGCTAACGCCTTGCTCGCCCATGGTCACGCCAAATAATCGGTTCATGCGCGACATCGTCACCGCATGGTGGGTAATGACCAAAAAGCGCGTTTCGGTGCGGCGGGTCATTTCATCAAGCAAATCACAAAAACGCGTGACATTGGCGTCATCAAGGGGGGCGTCCACCTCGTCTAGCACGCAGATCGGGGCGGGGTTGGCCAAAAACACTGCAAAAATCAACGCCATTGCCGTAAGCGTTTGCTCCCCCCCCGACAAAAGTGACAAAACGGCCAGTTTTTTGCCAGGTGGTTGACACATGATCTCAAGCCCAGCTTCCAACGGATCATCACTTTCAACCAAGACCAAACGCGCCTCACCACCGCCAAACAGATGGGTGAAAAGATTACCGAATGAGGCATTCACCTGCTCAAAGGCCGTTAAAAGACGCTCGCGTCCCTCTTTGTTCAAACCCGCAATGCCAGCACGTAAGGTCTTGATGGCCCCTTCAAGATCTTGTTTTTCTTTGGTTAGATTATTGAACTCTTCTTGCACGGTCTTGGCATCTTCTTCAGCCCGCAGGTTTACAGCCCCCAATGACTCTCGCTGACGTTTTAGGCGATTGACCTCAATATCCAAGGTTTCGGCGTCGGGCATCTGATCGGGGTCTGTGCCCAATGTGGTCAAAAGCTCTTGCGGTTCACAGTCCATTTCTTCGCAGATCCGCTCAGCACTATAGGTCAGCGTTTCGTGTGCCGCATCCATACGCGCTTCGGCGCGGGCTCGGCCCTCACGCGCCTCCGAGGCGATGCGTTCACTCTCGCGCTCGGCGTCAAAGG
>DPZQ01000229.1:5263-10809 GCA_003536295.1 Rhodobacter sp.
AAAGGCGGCACGCAGCGCAAGTTCGGCTTCGGCCAAAGCATCCGCAGCCCGCGCGCGGCGCGCATTGGCCGTTTCGATCGCTTCGGTCAACTCATCGCGTTTAATAGCAATTTCTTCGGGCGCCGCGGCGGCGTCTACCAGCTCTTCTTCGGTTTGGGCCTTGCGCTCGGCCAATTCTAGGCCGCGCTTTTCGGCCGTATCAAGACGATGTTTCCAGCCAGCCAGTTCCTTAAGCACCTCTTGCTTGCGGCGTACCCGCGCTTCGCCTTCACGGCGCACCTCATCTAGGGCCGAGCGGCGCGACATCATCGTGATGCGGGCTGCCTCGACCGTGACTTTAAGCACTTCAATCTCAGCACGTGCGGCGTCAAGATCGCCCAGATCACCGGCCAGCCCCTCGGCCTCGGTTAAACGGCCGCGGGCCCCAAAACAGTCATCTTCATAGCGTTTAACAGCCAATTCAGCGGCTTCGCATTTGCCCGTGGCAATTGAAAAATCGGCCTCGGCCCGGCTAGTGGAACGGTTGGCCTCAGTGACGCGCTGATCTGCCCCACGACGGGCATCGCGTGCGGCTTGATCTTTGCGCGCCACTTCGGTCAATTTGATTTGCAACAGCTCATGCGCTTGTGCAGCACCTTGGGCTATGGCAGCAATTTCTTCTAAGTCTCGCTTAAGCTGCACCATGCGGTTAAGCTGTTGCAACCGCAGCGCCGTGGCCGAGGGAGCATCATCCGCACCAAGGCAATACCCGTCCCAGCGCCAAAGATCACCGCGCAAACTGACCAGACGTTGGCCGGGGGCTAGGGATTTTTGCAGCGCAGGCGCTTGTTCGGCTGTGATCAAACCAATTTGACCAATGCGCCGGCGCAAAGCATCAGGAACGGTGACAAAATCCCCAAGCGCTTGAGCCCCTGCTGGCAAGGGCGCTTGGGCCGCATAGGGGGGCAGATCAAGCCAGCCCGTCATGCCGCCCTCGGATAGAACGGGCGCACGCAGATCATCCGACAAGGCCGCTCCAAGCGCCGCTTCATAGCCCACTTCGACACTCAGCTGATCCAAAAGCTGGGTGCCTGTTTGGGTTTCGCGGTCAATCAGCCGAGCTAAACCCGCCACTTCAGCGCGCAAAGCGTTGGCCTCACCCTCGGAGGCCGAACGAGCGGCGCGGGCCTCAGCTTCGGCATTTTGAGCAACCGCGCGCTCTTCTTCCGCAAGAGCCAAAGCCTCTTCGCTATAGGCCGCAGTTTCAAGCGATTCAGCTTGATGTTCGATGGCCGCTTCAAACCCTTCGCGGGCGTCTTCTTGGGCAAGTTGGACCGCCTCAAGGAAAAGGCGCGCCTTTGTGGCCTCGGCCTCGGCGCGCTCTAGCGTGGTGCGGCTGTCAGCCAGCAGCCGGTGGGTTGACTGATACCGTGCGGCCAGACGGGCCACGTCTTCGGTGCGCTCGGCCAAAGAACCCTCGCGCAACGATAGGGTCGCGGCCGCATCACGTGCCATTTCGGCGGTGCTAGCTAGCTTTTCTTCATGCCCTTCATGGACGCGGGTCAACTGATCTTCTTCCCATTGCAAACGCGCGATCGTGTCATGGGCATCGCGGTTCAGCGCAGCTTCACGTTCGGCGTCGCGCATCAGCTGCTCGAGACGCCCGCGCAAAGCTTCGATCATTTGACGCGCGCGGTCTTCTTGTTCGGCCAAAGCATCACGCTGCACCGCCAAACGCTGCAACACAGCAGAAGCGATGGCCTCTTCTTCGCGTTTAGGCGGCAAAATATCTTCGCAGGCTTGGCGTGCCTTAGTGGCCAAACGCACAGACGTTTCCGCCTGCGAGGCCGTAAGCACGCGGCTGCGCAACAGCTCTTCGGCTTGCAAACGAGCAAGGTCGGCTTCTCGCCAGCGGCGAAACAGCAGCAATCCTTCAGCGCGGCGCAGCTCGGTTCCAATTTCGCGGTAGCGGGCGGCTTGACGGGCTTGGCGGCCCAAGGTGGTCAGCTGCGTAGCTAAAGACTCAAGTACATCATCCACACGCACCAGATTATTCTCAGCGGCACTTAGGCGCAGCTCGGCCTCATGGCGGCGTTGGTAAAGCCCCGAAATGCCCGCCGCCTCTTCCAAAATACGGCGGCGGTTTTTGGGTTTGGCATTGATCAGCTCTGCAATTTGCCCTTGGCGTACAAGCGCAGGCGAATGCGCCCCGGTCGAGGCGTCGGCAAACAACATTTGTACATCGCGCGCACGAACATCCTTTGCATTGACCTTATAAGCCGAGCCCGCGTCCCGGGTAATGCGCCGTGTGATTTCGATTTGGTCGGCATCATTAAAGCCCGAAGGGGCTACTCGGTCATCATTATCAATGAACAACATCACTTCGGCAAAGCTGCGCGCAGGGCGCGTTGAAGCCCCCGCGAAAATCACATCTTCCATTCCCCCGCCACGCATCGCCGAGGCGCGGTTTTCACCCATTACCCAGCGCAGCGCCTCAAGCAGGTTTGACTTGCCACACCCATTGGGTCCGACAACCCCCGTTAACCCATCCATGATCACAAGATCAGTGGGGTCCACAAAACTTTTAAATCCGTTCAGGCGCAAGCGTGAAAAGCGCACATAAGGCTCCGGTTGATTCCAATATACAATGCTCAACGCAATGCCCCACAGAGTCAACTTATAACTACCCTATATTGAAATCAGGTGCTTTTTATCCACAACATGTTGGAAGTATTTCCGTTTTTTCGGGGCCCTAACAGCGGTTAAAGAGGGCCAAAGTTGGCCGCAACACTTAAATCGTGGGGCACGTTATCTTGCTCATCCAGCACTAAATCAGCCATCATTTGCGCTAGCCTTGGTGCCATGGCAATGCCTATTTTAAAGCCCCCATTCACCATAAAATGCCCCTCACGATTTGGCCAAGCCCCCAAAAAGGGCGCGCGACTGTTTGACCTTGGCCGCACCGCCCCCCAGCGTTTAAGCACATTTGCCCCCTTCAAAAACGGAAAGATCGTCAGGGCTTTTTGATAAAGCGCGTCCAAATGATGGTCAGGCTGATCAGCTATTTCCCAATAGCGTTCGCGGGTTGACCCTATCGCCAGAGTGCCATTCGAATGGGGCACAAAATGTACCCCGTCAACAAAAAGCTGCGGCGCGTTATTGGGTGCTGAAAAGTCTAGAAGCATGGCTTGCCCCTTTTCACCAACACCCAATGACTGTCCCAAATCAGCCCCCGCCTCGATCAGCCCCTCATAACCTGTGGCCCAAATGACTGAGCCTTTGGCTTTCCTTGAAAGAGCCTTTTGACCCAAAATAACTTCTCCACCTTGTGCAGTAATGGCTTTGGCCAAAGCGGTTAGGGCACTCATTGGGTCAATGCGTGCGGTTAGGCTTTCGTAAACCACAAAACCCGACGCCGACGGGGGCGACCATTGCGACAAAGGCCGCGCGATCACCTCCCAAACAGCTTGGCCTTGCCAAATATCACGGGCAAAAAGCGCGCGGTCTTGCGCTTGCGCCACCGCGCGGTCATGGGCCAAAGGCATAAGACGCCCTGTACGACCATAACCTGTGTCTTGGCCGGCCGCCTCTGCCACTTCAGCCCAAAATTGCGGACCCATCAGTAGACTTTCCAATTGCACGGCCTTTTTGGTGTTCCAAAGTTCAGGAGTGTGGGGAGCCAAAGCCCCCAAAGGTCCCCCGCTAGCCCCTGCCCCAAGCCCTCTTTTATCAAGGACCTGCACCAGCGCGCCGCGTTGGCTCAAAACCCAAGCGATGGTGAGACCAAAGATGCCCGCACCCATCACTGTTATTTCTGGCCTTGTCATTGGCTTGCCCCTTAATCATGGTGTCAAAAAGGATCTAGGGCAGTTGATACAAAGACACCACCCCACGGACGGGAATTCACAGCTTGAATGGCGATTAGATGGGGTGCCTGTGTCGGTGCAATTTGATGATCCCTATTTCAGCATTCAAAACGGATTGGCCGAAACTCGCCATGTTTTCTTGTCCGGTAACCGCCTTGAGACACGACTGAAAGACGGGTTTCACATCGCCGAACTGGGCTTTGGCACAGGGCTAAACATGCTTGCAACCTTGCTTTTGTGGCGCGAGATGGGCGTGACCGGGCATTTTAACTTCACCTCATTTGAAGCCTATCCAATGTCGGCGCCCGAGATCGCACGCGCGCTTGAGAACTTCCCTCAAGCCCAAAAGATCGCCGCACCATTTCTAACGCAATGGGCCGCAGGGGCGCGCAAAATTCATTATCCTGAAATGACGGCACATATTCATATTGGGTTTGCAGATCAAAGCCTCAACCAATGGCAAGGCCAAGTTGATGCGTGGTTTTTAGACGGGTTCTCCCCCGCTAAGAATCCTGACCTTTGGGCTCCTGAACTGATGCAGATGGTTGCAAAACATACGGCCCCACGGGGCAGCTTTGCCACCTATACTGCCGCAGGCCATGTCAGACGGGCCTTGCAAGCAGCAGGATTTGCGGTAGATCGCATTCAAGGGTTTGGCACCAAACGCCATATGACACGCGGAGACCGTTTATAATGATCACACAAAACATCCAAAAGGGCATTATTTTAATGGTGATCACCACCATCATTTTTGCCGTTCAAGACAGTTTGTCGCGCTACCTTGCGGGGGAATATAACACGCTGATGATTGTCATGATCCGCTACTGGTTTTTTGCCTTTTTCGTGATTGCTATCAGCGCCCGCCAAGCGGGCGGCATCCGTGCTGCAACCAAGACCGCTTTTCCCATTTTACAAATTTTGCGTGGCTTGATTTTGGCGGCGGAAATTTGTGTCATGGTGATCGGCTTTGTCAAATTGGGTTTGATCGAAAGCCATGCGGTCTTTACTTGCTATCCACTGATTGTGGTCGCCCTTTCAGGACCAATCTTAGGCGAAAAGGTCGGCTGGCGACGTTGGGCAGCAATTGGTGTTGGCTTTTTGGGGGTATTGATCATTTTAGAGCCAGGCTTTGCCGTTTTTTCAATTTGGGCCTTGGTGCCACTATTGGCAGCAGCCATGTTTGCGGTTTACGGGCTGTTGACACGCTATGTTGCGCGTGAAGATGCCACATCCGTCTCATTTTTTTGGACAGGCACCGTAGGGGCTGTGGCCATGACGCTGGCAGGACTTTGGGCGTGGGAGCCTATGGCACCGGGTGATCTGATATATATGGGCTGCTTGTGTTTAACGGCCGTTTCGGGCCACTGGTGCTTGATCAAAGCCTATGAGTTGGCCGAAGCCAGCGCCGTTCAACCCTTTGCCTATTTGCAATTAGTCTTTGCCTCGATTTTAGCGGTGATGATTTTCAACGAAGATCTAAGACCCAACGTGGCATTGGGGGCGGCGCTTGTGGTCGGGGCAGGGATTTTCACCCTTTGGCGCCAGCACCGCGTCGCCCGCGCCGCGCGGCCCTAAGCGACTGACCTCTTGCGCTAGCGCCCGGTTAATTCCCCAAGGATATCTACCGGGCCAGTAGATCCGCGCAATTTTGCACGGTAAATCACCACGGATTCCGCCACCCGCATTACATAGGTGCGTGTT
>DPZQ01000079.1 GCA_003536295.1 Rhodobacter sp.
GATCTCTTTTTCTTTGGCCAGCGTATTGTGCACGCGGGCAAACAGTTTGACATGTCTGTCAAACACCAAGGCCAAGGCCCTTGCGGCGGCTTCGCGCTTGTTGCGGTTTTTATCGGTTAAAAGATTAAGCGTGGCTTCCAGATTTAGGGGCTCTTCCTCGCCTGTCACCTCAAAGGTCAGGCCGGCCATCGTTTCGTCAAACAAACGGTTCCAAGCGGCGGCACCGACGGTGGATTGATCGTGTAAAAACGTCTCAAGTTCGTCTGAAAGTTGATAAGGGCGCATCGCGCGCATCCGATCAAACACTGCACCATAGCGTGCAAGATCAGGCAGCGCATCTTTAAGTTTCGTCAAGTGGCAATCTTCTAATCGGTTGAATTCAAGTGTAAAAAACACCAAAGTCGTGGTGAAGCGTGTTATTTTATCTTGGGCATCGGCCATGAATTTGGCGCGCTCAGAGTCCATTGTGTTTTGATAATAGCGCAAGCCCGCATAAGACATGATCCGCCCTGCGGTGATGTCGATCGCCTCATAGTCGTGAATGCACACCAACATCTCATCCGCTGAAAGGCTGGCCAGTTTGCTTTCATATCGCTTGGCGAAATCGGTGCAGGCCCCATCTAACCAGGCCATGTCACGGCTGAATTCGGGCGCGTCGGGTTCTTTGTAAAGATCGGAAAGATCCCATTCGGGTAAGGCCCCAAAGCCATCAGCGGACCCCGCGGTTAAAAGGTCAAAGACGGGGGTGGGAAAGGGCAATGTCTGGCGCAAAATGATCACTCCTATTTGAGTATCTGCATTTAGGGGGCTTGGCGGTGATTTGCAAGAAAGTGTGGGCTTTTAGGTGAATTATTGGAAAAAGGTGATCACCTCTTGGGCGAAACGCTCTTGTGTGGGGTCGGCCTCCATCATGATCTCGTGGCGTGCGCCGTCATAAAGGGTGGTCTTTCCTGTGGCCCACTGGTCCATTCGCGCTGCTATCGCTTGGGTTGAAACAACGGTTTCATCGGAGCCATACGCGCAATAGGCGGGGATTGTTGGGCTAGGGCGAGTGGCTAGGGCCCGACATTCCACCAACGCCGCATCTACCCAGCCAAAACTTGGACCGCCGATGGCTAACTCTGGGTGGGCCAGCATTTGCTGTTTCATATAGTCCCACATTTTGGGGCAGCTGGTCAGCTCATTCTCTTCAAAAGATTTGTCTGTCAGGTAGGAGCTTTTTCCCGTACGCGGCACGATCATATCAGACTTGCCGATCAAAGCCGCCCCTTGGCCCAAAAGATGGGCCAGCATCTCCGTGTTTTTAGACAATCGTAGGCCCCACATCGGTGCCGAAAAGGCAGCAGCTTTAAAAGATCGCAAGCGTGCATCCATCAAATAGCGCAAGCCGATCGCACCGCCCATTGAATGGGCCAACATATAAAGCGGGCGTGGTAAATCTTGGGTTTTGATAAAACTCAAAAGAGCGGTGACGTCTTTTTGATAATCATCAAAGTGGCCGACATGGCCCGCCATCGGATCTATGCTGAGTCGGTCTGAGAGGCCCTGTCCGCGCCAATCAATCGCAACAATGTCAAAGTTCGCGTCGCTTAGAGAATGCGCCATGCGGCCATATTTTTCAACTGGTTCGCCGCGCCCGGGAAAAAGGCAAATAGTGCCAGCGCGCGAGCTGGTGAATGCAGCAGGCCAATGAGTAATTCTAAGGCGCACCGCATCTTCGGCACGTACGAAAACTGCCTGATTTCCCTTTGGGCCATGGGCAACATCTTGAAAAAAAGGGGCCTCTACTTGAAGCGAAGAATAGCTCATGCGCTTAGCGCGCGCGCAAGGCGCATGACAACGCTCATGTCACCATTGATTTGTAATTTACCGCTCATATAGGCTGTCATTGCATTCAATTCACTTAGTAAAATTTTTTCAAATACATCAGCACTTGCGGTTAAGGTTGCTTGGCTTGGCCCACCTTCAATGCGAACGCCTTTTTGATCAAGCAAGATTTCACCCTCATCAATAATTGAAAATTTAATGACCCCATCAAATTTGGCAATCTTTTGTGATAATCGTGCTACGGCGTGCTCTAAAATTGCGCTCATTTTCTTGGCCTTGAATTTGGGATATGGCAATTATCATAATCAACACTAGGTTGTCCTTTATGAAGCCCTTAGAGATATTTTTCAATCCGACCTTTGGCCTGATTTTGGGGCTGTTGGTGGCTTTGACTTCAGATTTGGCATGCGCGCAACCTTCTGAGCGTTTGCAAGGGCTTTATGATCAGCTTGCCACCTCACTTCCCCAAGATGGCCCCCTTATAGCTCATGAGATAGAGCTTGAGCGCGCGCACTCTGGTTCCGCGGAGATGGATCTTTTGTTACAAAAGGGGCAAGCGGCAATGTCAAACGGCGCATTTGACGCGGCTTTGGCACATTTCTCTGCTTTGATCGATAATGCGCCTGCCTTTATCGAAGGTTATAATGCTCGCGCCACAACCTATTTCTTAATGGGTGCATTTGGTCAGTCTATGGCAGATATCCAACAGGTTTTGGCCCAAGATCCGCGTCATTATGGAGCCTTGGCAGGTTTTGGGATGATATTAGAAGCCCTAAACCGCCCCCAAGCTGCCCTTGAAGTTTACCGCGCGGCCCTGGCTGCTAACCCGCATATGACACAAATTCAATCGGCCGTGATAAGGCTGGACCTCAGCCTTGCTGGACAGGAATTATAATTTATGGGTTCATCGGGGCAGATTACGGCGGTCTTAGGGCCGACGAATACGGGCAAGACCCATTATGCCATTCAACGTATGTTGATGCATCGCACGGGTGTGATTGGTTTGCCTTTGCGGCTTTTGGCGCGCGAAGTTTACGACAGAATCGTCGCTGCGCGAGGCCCTTCAGTAGTGGCCTTGGTCACGGGAGAAGAACGTATTATTCCTGAGCGAACGCAATATTGGGTATGCACAGTCGAATCTATGCCGCTTGAGATAGGTGCTGATTTTGTTGCAGTCGATGAGGTACAGCTTTGCGCTGATCCCGAACGAGGTCATATTTTTACCGACCGTCTGTTGCGCGCGCGTGGGCTTTTGGAAACCCTTTTTATGGGTTCAAATGTAATGCGCGGCCCAATTAATGCTTTGATAAAAAATGTTAATTTTATGCATCGCGAACGTTTTTCAACGCTGACTTGGACTGGGATACACAAAATAAGTCGCATGCCTGCGCGTAGCGCCATAGTGGGTTTTTCGGTGGAAGAGGTATATGCTATCGCCGAATTGATGCGCCGCATGAAGGGGGGCTGCGCAGTTGTGATGGGGGCTCTATCGCCACGGACGCGCAATGCGCAGGTTGAGCTTTATCAAAATGGCGATGTTGACTATTTGGTGGCAACCGATGCCATTGGGATGGGACTTAATCTTGATATTTCCCATGTAGCTTTTTCGGGCACTGAAAAGTTTGATGGTCGCCGCATGCGGCCCTTGTTTGCGCATGAAATGGGACAAATTGCAGGGCGGGCAGGGCGGCACACGGCATCGGGCAGCTTTGGAGTGACTGGCGATGCGGCCCCTTTGGATGAGGGTTTGATCAATGCTATTGAAAATCACCGCTTTGCCCCTATCAAACGGTTGCAATGGCGCAATGAGAAGCTAGAGTTTGGCTCTGTCGTGAGGCTGATCAACGCACTTGAAATGCCAGCTGAACATGAATTTTTATCGCGCACCCGCGATTCTGATGATTTGCTTACACTTAAGATCCTGTCCGAGCTGCCCGAAATGGAAGGGTGCCTTAACAGCCCACAAGACGTGCGGCTTCTATGGGATGTTTGCCAGATTCCAGATTTTCGTAATGTCTCACCCGTCGATCATACAACTCTCTTGGCACGCATCTTTGGTTTTTTACAAAAAGGCCGCGTGCCCATTGATTGGCTTGCAAAAGCTGTCGCGGGCATCGATAAAACGCAAGGAGACATTGATACTTTGTCGAAACGTCTGGCTTATATCCGCACTTGGACATATGTAGCACAACGGAAAGACTGGGTTGACGATGAAAAGTATTGGCGAGAAGAGACCCGCGCTGTAGAAGACCGATTGTCAGATGCATTACACATGCAGTTGACCCAACGATTTGTTGACCGGCGCACATCAGTGCTGATGCGGCGGTTAAAGCAGAAGGAGAGCCTTGTGGCCGAGGTAAATGAGACTGGTGAAGTTACTGTAGAAGGCGAATTCGTTGGCAAATTGGAAGGATTCCGGTTTCGCCAAGATTCCTCGTCGAGCCCTGACGAAGCCCGCGTGATGCGCCAAGCCGCCGTTCAGGCTTTACGCCCACAATTCCATCTTCTGGCAGATAAATTTTATAATGCGCCAGATACGGAAATGGATTTTACTGAACAAGGTGGCCTGATGTGGGGCACGACTGCAGTTGGTAAATTGGTTTCAGGTGCTGAAGCCCTGCGCCCTTCGGTTGTGGCTTTCGTTGATGAAGAGGCTGGCCAAGAAGTGCTTGACAAGGTCAAACGCCGTTTGCAGCATTTCATAGATCGCAAAGCTGCCGCGCAGTTTGAGCCTTTGTTAGCCATGTCGCGTGATGAAACCATGTTGGGCCTTGCGCGCGGTTTTGCCTTTCGCTTGGTCGAAGCGCTTGGAGTTTTGCCCCGCGATGGTCTGAATGATGAGGTCAAAGCCCTTGATCAAGATGCTCGCTCGGCCTTGCGCAAACATGGCGTCCGCTTTGGGCAATTCACGGTCTTTCTGCCTGCTCTTTTAAAGCCAGCCCCGACAAGGTTGCGTTTGGTGCTTTGGTCGCTGTTTGCAGGCCTGTCTGAATTTCCAGAAAGCCCGCCCCCAGGATTGGTGACCATTCCTAATTTACCCGATATGCCCAAAAAACACTACACATTGGCTGGCTATCACCCTGCGGGTGCTCGCGCAATTCGTATTGATATGTTAGAGCGTTTGGCCGATTTGCTTCGCGCCAAAGACAGCCGCACAGGTTTTGAGGCAAGCTCAGATATGTTATCAATCACGGGCATGACGCTTGAGCAGTTCGCCAATTTGATGGCAGGCTTGGGCTATAAAGCACTGATTGGTGAAAGACTTAAAGTTAAAGCTGCAATTGCGTCGCCCGCTACTCCTGACGAAAGTGCGCATGTAACGCCTGAAAGGGTGCCAGAAGAGTTTGAGAGTCAATCTCGCGAACTGAACTCACTTGACGCCTCCGGACCTAAAACCGAAGCCTCAACTCCCGAAGTTGAGAGCTTTACCACCTTTACGTGGGCACCGCGTGCGCGCAGCGTAGATGTGGGCCACACTCCCCGCCGTGCCCGTGTTACCCAAACTGTACTTGCGGAGCCGAAAGCTGAAGGGGATGAAGCCGCGAAACGTGGTGAGCCTAAGAATGATCGCTCAAGAGACCGGGGAGGCAATCGCTCAACCGAGGGGTACAAAGGCAAGCCGAACCGTGCCAAGCAAGGAAAAAATCAGGGTGGGAAAGATGGTGGTGCAAATGAACAGCAATCTTTTTCAGCCCGCACGCCGCGTGCTGAAAAGCCCATCGATCCAGATAGCCCTTTCGCTGCATTGATGGTCCTCAAACTGGGAAAATAAATTTAGAGAAATGCGGTAAAGCCCTTACTTCGTCCCCTAAATATCCGCAAAATGTAGTTTTATACTTAATAAATGGCTTTGACATGAGCGTTTCTTTAAAATCTGCCGTCAAGTCATCCGCGTGGTGAGTGAGTGCTGCTTGCGTTTCACAGATGACTTTTGGTTAGGCTCGCAACCACTGTCACGCTATGTGATGTACTTACTTTGGTTTGGCAGGATCAAATCAAATTGCTCGAAATGGCCACGCTTACCCATCAAAGGGACCACATCGATAAAAGAGTACTTCTTTAAGTGGCTGTGAACAAAAATCCCCTACTGGCGCCCTTGAATGACCAGAAAGCTTGGTCTAGCAAGGGCAAAGCGTTTAAAGGAACCTCTGCCTATGACCTATGTGGTGATCGATAACTGTGTGGCCTGTAAATACACCGATTGCGTAGAGGTCTGCCCCGTTGACTGCTTTTACGAGGGCAGCAATATGTTGGTGATTCATCCCGATGAGTGCATTGATTGCGGCGTATGTGAACCTGAATGCCCCGCAGACGCCATTCGCCCCGATACGGAAGCTGATATGGATAAATGGGTCACTTTCAACCGTGAATATTCGGAAAAATGGCCCGTTATAATCACCAAAAAAGACCCGCTTTCCGAGGCAACAGCGCGCGACGGTGAAACCGACAAGCTTTTAAAATATTTTGATCCCACACCTGGTACAGGCGGCTAAGGGCAAGACGATTCTTTTTAGGTGGCTTTGCACTCCAAAATCCCCGAAAAACTGGAGTTTTGCACCCTTTTAGTGATCGAAGGTGATTCTGACCGTTGGAATCAGGCTAATTTTGTGATAGGGTTGTTACATTCGTAAATTTGCCCAAGCCCATAATTGCCGCCCAAACCATCAGACTTATACAAACCACCAGCTTGGCGTTGCCAAGCTGGCTAGAATTTTTGGTGTAATTGGGCCGTTCAAGGAAGACAAAATGACAAAATCGAAAAGAGCTGACTTTCGTCCAAATGAATTTGTGGTCTATCCCGCGCACGGGGTTGGTAAGGTCATATCGATCGAAGAACAGGAAGTTGCGGGCCTTCATCTTGAGCTTTTTGTGATCTCTTTTGAAAAAGACAAAATGACGCTGCGGGTGCCAACTCATAAGGCCACCGAAATTGGTATGCGTGGTCTATCCTCGCCCGATATCGTGTCAAAAGCGCTTGATACGCTCAAAGGCAAAGCGCGTGTAAAACGGGCGATGTGGTCGCGCCGCGCACAAGAATATGAGCAAAAGATCAACTCAGGAGATCTTTTGGCGATTGCTGAAGTGGTGCGCGATTTGCACCGTTCAAACGATCAGCGCGAACAAAGCTATTCGGAACGTCAACTTTATGAAGCCGCGCTAGAACGTTTGACCCGCGAAGTGGCCGCGGTCAACGGAGTTGATGAGGCGGGTGCGCAAAAAACTGTCGGTACTGTTTTGATGGGCCGTGCGGCCTAAATCTTTAGGGCCTAAACTGTTTTGGCAGTTCAGGCCCAAAGGCTGACTAAGGTCAAAAGTCCTGCAACTTCCGACAATTGTTGACTTGCGCCTAAAATATCACCCGTTTGGCCACCGATCTTGCGCCAGGCAACTAATGCCCAAAGTGCCGTGACGCCGCATATTGTTGTACAAAGCCAAAGCGCTTGTACGCCCAAAAGCCCGAAGGCCAACGCTGCTGAAAGTGCTAAGGCCATTCCCACGACTACCACCGAAGGGCGCCCTACCGACAGCGACAGTCCGCCATTGCGTGCACCTGGCATTAAGGCCATAAATAAGATCATGGGCGTGCGCGAAAGCGCCCCAAGGGCAACTATGCCTGCAAAAGCCATAGGGTTTTGCAGGAGTGCTCCAAGAGAGATTATCCGCAACCCGATCACCAAAATAAGCGCTAAAACTCCGTAGGTACCAATGTGGCTGTCTTTCATAATCTCAAGGCGTCGCGCGGGCTTATAGCCTCCCCAAAGACCGTCGGCACTATCCGCCAGTCCGTCTTCATGAAAAGCCCCGGTTGCAATCACCATAGCTGCCACAGCCAACGAGCCGCTGATGAGCAAAGGTAAGCCAAGTGCTAATGCGAAAGCACCCACTAAATAGCTGAGTGCTCCCAAAAAGGCCCCAACCAAAGGCCAAGTCCAAGCCGAGTTCGCCGCCGATCCATTTGCGACTTCCTCTACCCCTTTGGTCCCAAAGCATGGTAGTGGCAGGCGGGTCAAAAGCCCAAATGCTATATGCACATCTCCCAACCGAGGACCACGCCATATTTGGGCTTTGTCGTTAAATGGCATTATCATGCCCCTTCTATACTGGTGGGTACCACTCTTAAACGATAGCTATGCGCAAACACAGTATCAATCGGGAAAAAACATGGATCAGATCTTTTCATCTTTTGCAGCCTTTTCATCAGTTCTGAAAGAGGCAACAGGCCCAGACCTCAAGGCGCACGCCGCCGCCGTGGCGCGCAATGTGCAATTGACCAAGCCGCCAGCGGCTTTGGGGCGGTTGGAAGAGCTGGCCATTTGGTACGGGTCTTGGCGCGCAACGGCGCAACCGGCTATCACGGCGCCTTTGATCGTCGTTTTTGCAGGCAATCACGGTGTAACTGCCCAAGGGGTTTCGGCCTTTCCAGCAGAGGTTACAGCCCAAATGGTGGGCAATTTTCACGCGGGCGGGGCTGCGATCAATCAATTAGCCAAAACTTTTGGCGCTCGCCTTGCGGTGTACGCGCTAGAGCTAGAACGCCCGACCCTAGATTTCACCAATGCTCCCGCAATGAGCGAAGAGGAAACGCTGGCCGCTTTGAAAATAGGCTGGGATGCAGTTGATCCAAACTGCGATTTGTTGGTCGTGGGCGAGATGGGCATTGGCAACACAACTTCAGCCGCAGCGATAGCCCATGCGCTTTATGGCGGGCTTGCCCAAGATTGGACGGGGCGAGGTACGGGCGTTAACGATCAAAGCTTGGCGCATAAAACGAAAGTGGTGGCAGATGCGGTGACCTTGCATATGGCAAACGCACCTTCGCCTTTACAGATTTTAGGACGTCTTGGCGGGCGAGAACTGGCGGCGATGGCGGGGGCTATGGCCTATGCTCGGGTTAATCATATTCCTGTCATTTTAGATGGATTTATCTGCACGGCTGCGGCTTGCGTACTTCAAGCGGTCAGCAGCAGCGCGCTTGATCATGTTATTGCAGGTCATGTCAGCGACGAAGGGGCGCACCGGGCGCTTTTAGTCCGTTTGGGCAAGACACCACTTTTGGATTTGGGACTTCGTTTGGGCGAAGCCTCTGGGGGCGCGCTGGCGATCGGAATATTACAAGCGGCTGTGAATTGCCATTCTGGCATGGCCACTTTCGACCAAGCGGGTGTTTCTGGCGCGGGCTAAGGCTATTTAACTTTGGCGGCTCTCGCTTGGGGTTTAAGCTTGGCTTCGCCAAGGGGCGAGGCATCTACCTCGATCGTAGTTTTGTTTATGGGTGCCGAAATTTGTTCTGAGATTAATTCTTGGGTCGTTTCTGGGGTTGGGCTTGGCTTCGCGTCGGCAGGTGCGGCGCGGGCATGATCTACGGTTTTTGCCTCGAGCAGGGCCATTTTTAGCTTTTCTTCCAGCACGCGGGAATGTTCGATATAGGCTTTGTTAAGGTGAATGGGCTGACCCGGCACCCACAACTCTGCTAATTCGCGTAGCGCCGAGCGGTCCATCGCGTAAAAAGCCTTTGAGAAATTCGCTGCCTCATACTCAGAAAAGCCCATATTCTCAAGCATAAACCGCCCCGCCCTAAGCGAGGCATCAAATGTTTCGAGAATGATGTCATTCGCACCTCCCTTATAAAGCTCATAAACATGGATGCGATCATGGGCGCGGGCGATGATATGCAAATCTGCGCGCGCGGCGCGGGCAATGGTGACTATTTTTAGCGCCGCTTGCGGATCATCAACCGCGACGACCAATATCCGTGCGGTATCAATACCTGCAGCGTGCAACAGCTCGGGCTTGGCGGGGTCGCCAAAAAATCCTTTGACCCCAAAATTGCGTAATCGGTCAAGCGCGCGAATATCGCCGTCAAGCACCACTGTTGAGATGTTAGAAAGCGCCGCCACGCGCTGCACCACTTGGCCAAAGCGCCCGATTCCTGCGATGATCACATCGCCACCATGGTCGATTGTGTCGGCGGGGCGATTGTCGGGATTGCGCGCAGCCAAATAGGCGGCAATGCGGGTTTGAAGGATGAAAAGGGCAGGCGTAAACAGCATCGAAAGACTAATAACCATCATGGTTAAATGCCCGATATCATCGTCAAGAATGGTTTGTTGTACGCCGAACGCGGCCACCAAAAAACCAAACTCGCCCGCTTGAGCCAAACCAAGAGAAAAAAGCCAACGGTCCTTGCCTTTGATTTTAAAACCAAAACTTAATGCCAGCAAAACTGCAGCCTTAATTAGCATCAGCCCCATGGTCAGGCCTAATATGGTGAAGGGCTGGCTTGCCAAGACCGACAGATCAATTCCCATACCCACCGT
>DPZQ01000007.1 GCA_003536295.1 Rhodobacter sp.
ACATGCTGACATGGCCAAAACCACATCACGAACCTTGATATGATCTTGCATCGCACCGGCTGAGCCAATGCGGATCAGCGTCTTTGCGTCATAATCACGGATCAGCTCATTGGCATAGATCGACAAAGAGGCCATCCCCATGCCAGACCCTTGGATGGTCACGGAATGACCGTTCCAAGTCCCAGTATACCCTAACATACCACGCGTTTCATTTACCAAACGGGCATCTTGCAAAAAGGTCTGTGCTACCCAGCGTGCACGGTAAGGGTCGCCTGGCATCAAGACGGTGGGGGCTATATCACCTGTTTTTGCTCCAATATGAATGGTCATGCTTTTTCCTTTTTTGTTGGTTAACTAGCTGGTCAAATGGCGCAGGCCTTGGGTAACATCTGTACGCACGGCCAAGCGCAAACCAGGTTCATCGCCCGCCCGCAAGGCGGCTAAAATCAATCGGTGGTTGCGCGGCGGCTCATTGCGACGTAGCTTTGCATAAAGCATGCGCATGGTTGGGCCAAGCTGCAACCAAATGGTTTCGGTCATGGCTAGTATGGCAGGGGCCTGTGCGCGCAAATATAGAGTGCGGTGAAATTCTAAATTAGTCCTAATATAAGCCACGGCATCTTGTTTGGCTACGGCCTCGGCATTGGCCGAGTTGATCAGCGTCAAACGGTCAATCAAGGCTAAATGCGCTCGTGATAAAGCTCGGCTAGCCAGCTCGGGTTCTAACAAAGCCCTGATTGAAGCCAGCTCTTCTATGCGCTCATTGCTCAATCCAGGCGTGGTGACGCGCCCGGAAAGCGACAGGGTCAAAGCACCTTCAGCAGCAAGCCTGCGCACCGCTTCACGTGCGGGGGTCATAGAAACGCCAAAGGTCTGCGCTAAGCCGCGCAGAGTTAATGCCTGTCCTGGGGGCACTTCACCATGCATGATTTGGCTCCGCAAATTGCGATAAAGCCTTTCATGCTCGGGGACGTTGCTATCTATGGGTTTGGGTTGAGCGAGCATGGTGCCTATCTTTCGCGCGAAAGCGCGCTATCACTATCTTGCCCTGCGAAACTATAACGATGCAAGCTTTGTCCGTTGGATTTAAGCCAATCGCGCTGGATTTGATAATTGGGATAAAGTCTGCCCACCTCGGCCCAAAACCGTGACGAGTGGTTCATATGGGCTAAATGCGCCACTTCATGGGCGGCCACATAGTCGAGTACCGGCTTAGGGGCCATGATCAAACGCCAAGAAAACATCAACCTCCCGCGCGAGGTGCATGACCCCCATCGCGAGCGCGTGTCGCGCAAACTAAGGCTAGTATAGGGTTTTCCCAATCTTGCCGCGAAATTATCGCAGACCGCTGCAAGACGATCACGCGCCCTTGCGCGCAAAAAGGCCGCCAAGCGGCGCGGCAGTTGCGCTCCAAGCCCTGACACCAAAATATCTTGCCCCAAAACCCGCACACCGCGCTCAGCACCCTGGGTCAGGGTATACAGAGTTCCTTCAAAGGGCAATTGCATGCCAAAATCCAACCCTTGAGGCTTGAACGGGCCGTTTTTTTGCATTTTACTAAGAGTGATCCTGATCCAACCTTCATGCTCTGCCAAAAACAGATCAGCCTGTCGCTCCGTGGCCCCGTTTGGCATCGTCAGGGTCACGCGGCCATCAAGTTGTGACACCCGCAAAGATAAGCGTTTTGCCCGCACCGAGGTCCGCAGCTTAACCTCGATATTGGGTGTTCCGAAAAGCGTGAGCATTGGACCTCTGACTAACAGTTAATCATAGCAAGATCGCCCTCCAAGCCAAGCCCCTATACACTCGTTTGGACTTGGTTTTGGATATTTTAGAAAAAGTCTTTGACAGTCGCTCTCTTGTGTGGCACTCGACCCACTTAGCTTAAGCCTACCTTGCAAGGGGACCAGAATGCCCAAGGAAGAATGGGGTACAAAGCGTATCTGCCCAACGACGGGCAAACGCTTTTTTGACCTGAATAAAACACCTGTCGTAAGCCCTTATACTGGCGAAGTTGTCGACATAGAATCTGCTCGCCGTAAGCTGGCCACGAATGTGGCTGCGCGTGTCTCGCCACAAAAAGTAAAAGCCGTCGCTGATCCTTTGGATGCTGATGATGATCTTTTGGTCGTTGATGTCGACGTTGAAGATGATGCCGAGTTGGATGATGATTTGCTAGAAGAAGACGGCGACGACACCGTGTCGCTTGATGATCTTGCAGATGTTGCCAGCACAGACGACGATCTTTAACTTCGTAAATTAGCAGCGGGGATGCATGTTTTCACTTGCACCCCCGCGCACATTTTTCTACAGAACGGTACAGCAGCCTTTAGGCTGAACATGATGGGGTCATAGCTCAGTTGGGAGAGCGCTTGAATGGCATTCAAGAGGTCCGCGGTTCGATCCCGCGTGGCTCCACCAAAATCCTTTGTAACTAAAGTTGATTTTTCAAGATCCATATAACCTTAGCCTAAGGCGAAGCCTGTTAATATGAGGGCTTCGAAAACCGTTCGATCAAATCGCGCCGGTTTCTTGCGCAAACCAACTCTACCACGCTCGAGGCACAGGAGAGTTACGATTGCGCCTAGGGACAGTTTTTCGCGATGATCTCCATCATATAGATCAAAGATATTTTAAACGGATCAACCTCCAACTCACCGTTTGGCACATAGTGTGACTTTCTGTTTGTGGAAGGGGTGGTTCGGTTTTGCCCTACCTGCTGCAAGTCTTGATCACGAGCCGCGCGACAATTTCAAGACCGCGGGGCTCTTTGCATATGGGCATTATGATAATCTTGGAGCTTTTGTCTTTTGGCCAGAATATCGAGATTGAAGTATATCTTTCATGACCAGCCCTTATGATGATGGGCCTGCATAGGTTCGAACAGGCCAATGTAGCGCCTGCCCGCACCAAAACCGTCACCTATCAGAGCTAGGGTATCACCTCAAAACGATCAACATCAACCATGCCGTGATCTGTAATTTTAAGATGTGGGATCACTGGCAAAGCCAAAAATGCTAATTGCAAAAAGGGCTCATGCAAGATCACCCCCAAGTTTTGGGCCGCTGCGCGCAGAATGCGCAGCGCGCGCTCAACAGTTTCAAAGGGTTCAAGGCTCATCAAACCCGCTACGGGCAAGGCAAGCTCGGCCAAGACCTGGCCGTCTAAGACCACTACAAATCCCCCTTCCATCTCGGCCAAACGATTGACCGCCAGCGCCATATCGGTGTCATCAGCCCCTATAACGGCAATATTATGGTGATCATGACAAACGGTTGACCCAATCGCCCCTCTTTTTAACCCAAAGCCCTGCACGAAGCCTGCAGCCACGTTTCCGTTCTTACCATGGCGCTCAACAATCGCGATTTTCACCAAATCACGTGCTAGATCAACACTTTTTTGACCGTCAGTCGGCGCAATATCAAAGGTCAGATGTTGGGTAATGATCTTACCTTCAATCACGCCAATGACCGGGGTTTCCACACGATTTGAGCCGATGCGAAAGCTTTGCGCCAAAAGTTTCACGCGCAGCTTGACCGAATTACGCGCCACCGGCGGCGCGATCTTGCGCGCTCCAAAAGCCGTCGCATCTGCCCAAATTCCAGCCACCATAACCCTCAACGCGCGGCAGCTTTCCAGCGCATCAATCACCACAATGTCGGCACGTTTTCCAGGTGCAATAAGTCCTCTGTCCTTAAGCCCGAAGGCTTCTGCAGCCGAAAGACTGGCGGAGCGATATACCGCCAGCGGGTCAGCGCCCAGCGCTATTGCGGTCCGAATAACATAGTCTAAATGGCCCTGATCTGCAATATCAAGGGGGTTGCGATCATCGGTACAAAAGCAAAGATAGGGAGAAAAACGCTCAGTTAATAGAGGGGCCAAAGCGTGCAGATCCTTTGAAACAGATCCCTCACGAATCAACACACGCAAACCTTTGCGTAGCTTTTCTAATGCTTCAGCAGCTGATGTTGCCTCATGTTCAGTGCGTATGCCAGCAGAAATATAGCCGTTCAAATCCCGCCCCGACAAAAGCGGCGCATGTCCATCTATATGGCGCCCTTGAAAGGCTGTCAGCTTTTCAATCGCATCAGGCGCCTCGGCCAATAGGCCCGGATAATTCATAAATTCGGCCAAACCAATGACTGCGGGGTGGTCAGCAAGCGGTAAAAGATCGCTTGCACTAAGAAGCGCGCCAGTTGTTTCCATATGGGTTGAGGGCACGCACGAGGACAGTTGCACCTTGATATCCATCACACAATCTTGGGCGGCGGTTAAAAAGTATTCGATTCCCTCAAGCCCGCAGACATTCGCAATCTCATGTGGGTCACAAATCGCAGTGGTGACGCCGCGCGGTGTTACCAAACGATCAAACTCGTACGGCGTAACACAAGAGCTTTCAATATGAAGATGCGTATCTATAAAACCTGGCACCAGAATTTTTCCTGAGCAATCAACGATGGTTTTACCTTCGTAACGGTCAAAAACGCCAACAATCTGATCACCACAAATAGCTACATCACTTTCTACCAGTTCACCCGTTATCAGGTCAAATACCCGCCCGCCACGCAACACAATATCTGCAACCTCAAGGCCGCGGCCCTGTCTGATACGACGCTTTAGGCGGCCGGAGGGATTTGGCATCTGGCAC
>DPZQ01000100.1 GCA_003536295.1 Rhodobacter sp.
GCTTCAAGCTTTTCACGATATTTCGTGTCAACCTCATAACGGTGGCGGTGCCGCTCTTCTATATTAGTTGCACCATAAATTTGGGCGACTTTTGACCCTTGGGCTAGGGATGCTGAATAAGCCCCAAGGCGCATGGTGCCTCCCTTGTCGTCGCCGACTTTGCGCGCCACTATATGATTGCCCTGGACCCATTCTTTCAAATGGTAAACAACAGGGGTAAAACGTTTTTGGCCAGCTTCATGGTCAAATTCTTCCGAGCCTGCATCTTTGACGCCCGCCAAATTGCGTGCAGCCTCAATCACGGCCATTTGCATGCCCAGGCAAATGCCCAAATAGGGGATTTTTTTTTCACGCGCATATTGGGCTGCGCGAATTTTACCCTCGGTACCGCGTTCCCCAAAACCACCCGGGACTAAGATGGCGTGGAACCCCTCAAGAAATGGGGCGGGATCGGAGTTTTCAAAGATTTCAGCATCAATCCACTGCGCGCGTACCCGTGTTCGATTGGCCATGCCACCGTGGGTTAAAGCCTCAGCTATTGATTTATAGGCATCTTCTAGCTGGGTATATTTGCCCACAATAGCCACGCGCACTTCGCCTTCGGCGTTCGTCATGCGGTCCATCACGTCTTCCCACCGCTCAAGCGCCGGTTTGGGCGCGGGTGAGATACCAAAAGCGTCAAGCACGGCTTGATCAAGCCCTTCGCGATGATATGCCAGCGGCGCTTCATAAATGGTCTTTAGATCATAGGCAGCAATCACTGATTCTTTGCGTACATTACAAAAAAGTGCGATTTTTTCGCGCTCTTTTTCAGGAATTGGATGTTCTGAGCGAAGCAATAAAACATCAGGTGCAATACCTATTGAGCGCAGCTCTTTAACCGAATGTTGGGTTGGTTTTGTTTTTAACTCGCCCGAGGCAGCGACAAAGGGCACTAGGGTCAAATGCACAAAAATACATTGCCCGCGTGGTTTATCTTGAGAAAACTGGCGGATGGCTTCGAAAAAAGGCAGGCCTTCGATGTCACCGACAGTCCCGCCGATTTCGCACAGCATAAAATCAACTTCTTCATCACCGACTTTTAGAAAGTCTTTAATTTCATTGGTAACATGGGGAATAACTTGGATGGTCTTACCCAAATAATCGCCGCGACGTTCCTTTTCCAAAACCGTCGAATATATCCGCCCTGATGAGACCGAGTCCGTATTGCGCGCGGAAACGCCTGTGAAACGCTCATAATGGCCCAAATCAAGATCGGTTTCAGCTCCGTCATCTGTCACAAACACTTCGCCATGTTCAAAGGGCGACATGGTGCCTGGGTCTACGTTCAAATAGGGATCAAGTTTGCGCAGCCGAACCGAATAACCGCGCGCTTGTAACAAGGCACCCAATGCTGCGGATGCAAGGCCTTTGCCCAAAGATGACACAACACCACCGGTGATAAAGATATAACGCGCCATAATTTGGGAGCCCTCGTGTCTAAATTTTGTGCGAACCAGTACTTAGGAATCGCACTATCACGGGATCTGAGAGATAACAGATTATTCTATACTTAGCAACACAATCGCTAGATTTTGTTTCAAATATCTCTCTTTCTTCTATCCCTAGCGTAAGTCTGTCGCGGCGCTTTTGCCTTTCGCCCGTGCCCAAAAGTGATGGGCGGCCACCTTTTGGGTCTTAATTGCCGGCGGGCTGAGTTGCATCCGCACGAGGTGGCGCCACTGGCGAATCCGTCGCAACGGGTGGTGTCAAAAGATCCCCTGATAATGAATCAAGCGGCAAAGCTTTTGGTTCGGGCAGTGTGCCACCAAATTGTTCTACCACCGAGCTTCCAGCAGATTTCTTAACGGAAATCAACGTCAATGAGATCGAGGTAATGATAAAACCAACTGCCAATATCCAAGTTACTTTGGTCAAGGCTGTGGCTTTAGTGCGACCCGTCTTTGCGCCACCGCTCCCGCCAATACCCAAACCGCCCCCTTCAGAGCGCTGCAGCAAAACCGTGCCTATTAACAGCAGGGCTAGAATCAAATGAATTGTCAGAATTACGTTTTCCATAACGGGCCTTCTTTACCAGACGGGTCTACTTAGGCAGAAGTACTCCATTCTGCAAGCCCTCGTGCTCACAAAGCGGGGGCTTTAGCGTTATTGGTCAAATTTAGCTGTTTAACTGCACGATTTGCGCCGCTATACCGAATGTCGGTTTTCAGAATGGATGAAGGACAAGATCGTATGGCCAATGTCGTTGTCGTAGGCGCCCAATGGGGTGATGAAGGAAAAGGCAAACTGGTCGATTGGTTGTCTGAGCGTGCCGATGTGGTAGCGCGTTTTCAGGGCGGGCATAATGCGGGCCATACTTTGGTGATTGACGGAAAAGTATATAAATTGTCTTTGCTGCCATCAGGTATTGTGCGCGGCGGCAAGCTTTCGGTCATTGGCAATGGCGTGGTACTCGATCCTTGGCATTTGATTTCTGAAATTGAAAAATTGCGTGGTCAAGGTGTTGAAATCACAACTGAAAATTTGATAATAGCGGAAAACGCTCCACTGATTTTGCCATTGCACGGCGAACTTGACCGGGCGCGCGAATCTCAGACCGACTCGGCTAAAATTGGCACAACGGGGCGAGGTATTGGGCCCGCTTATGAAGATAAGGTGGGGCGCCGTGCAATTCGCGTCGCAGATCTTGCCGATTCGGCGACATTAGAGACCCGCGTTGACCGTCTTTTGACCCACCATGATGCTCTGCGCCGGGGTTTAGGGATGGAGCCAATTGACCGCTTGGCCCTTTTGGCGCAACTGGCCGAAATAGCCCCACAAGTCTTGCCCTATGCAAAACCTGTTTGGAAAGTCATGAATGACGCATGCCGCGCAGGCAAGCGTATTTTGTTCGAAGGGGCGCAAGGCGCGCTTTTGGATATTGATTTTGGTACCTATCCTTTCGTGACCTCAAGCAATGTCATCGCAGGCCAAGCGGCGACGGGCGTTGGGGTTGGGCCTGGCGCAATTGATTTTGTGTTGGGCATCGTGAAAGCATACACTACTCGCGTGGGTGAGGGACCTTTTCCGGCTGAGCTTTTTGACGCCGACGGCCAACGTCTGGGAGAGCGTGGTCATGAGTTTGGCACCGTCACAGGGCGCAAACGTCGTTGCGGTTGGTTTGATGCGGCCCTTGTGCGCCAAACTTGCGCCACCTCGGGCATGTCGGGCATTGCTTTGACCAAGCTTGATGTGCTGGACGGGTTTAACACCCTAAAAATTTGCGTTGCCTATGAGCTTGACGGTGAACGACTGGAATATCTGCCAACCGCTGCTGATCAACAGGCGCGCTGCAAGCCTATTTACGAAGAAATGGCGGGCTGGTCTGACACGACAGCGGGCGCACGTAGCTGGGCGGAATTGCCTGCTGGAGCAATCAAATATGTGCGCCGTATTGAAGAGTTAATCCAATGTCCGGTAGCGCTTTTGTCAACCTCGCCCGAGCGCGAAGACACGATTTTAGTCACCGATCCTTTTGCCGACTAGAAAGCAGCCCATGGCCCTAACTTACAAAACCCGCAGAAGATTATCATTGGTCGTTCTATTGATTTGGTTGCCCGCCTATATAATCGGTGTCATGTTGGTCATCACCGCCTTGCCCCGCATGCCCTTTTGGGGCGAATTGGCAGTGTATATTGCTTTGGGATTTTTATGGATGGCGCCGTTTCGTGCCATTTTCAGAGGAATTGGCCAGCCCGACCCACAAAAGCTTCAAGACAAACAAGAGCAGGGCAAAAACTCCTAATATTCAGGTTGCGCGAATTTATTCAAGTCGCGGTATTTGACGTATAGAGCATATATTGGTTCGGCATTGCTCCGGTCACTATGCTCGTATTTATCAGCTGCGCAAAGCCCAACTGATGCGCATATTAATTATGAAGCCCTTGGCTCTCATAAGGGCACTGCTCGGGTAAATAATCGCTTTAAATATGTCGAAATCATGTCTTAATTGTACCAAAATAAGACAAAAATTCGGAAAGCGTTGAAAATGTGTAAATTTTATGAAAAATAGCGACCCAAAAGCCCCAAAGACGCGTGTGAACCACCCCGTTGGCTTGGTCGCAGGTGGGCCGATCCGTGTGGCTGATTTTCGTGCGGTACAAAAGATGACCGATCACTTTGTCGCAGCAGATGGGGGGGCGGCCTATCTTTTGGCGCGCGCGACCATGCCGGATGTGGTTTACGGCGATATGGACAGTCTGGCGCAGCCGCTACAAGTTAAGCTGGGTCCGGACAGAATTGTGCGCTTATCCGAGCAAGAGACGACCGATTTTGACAAGGCTCTACGTCATATAGAAGCGCCGCTGATCTTGGTGCTGGGGGCCTTGGGAGGACGTGTCGATCATGAACTAGCGGTATTTCACACGTTGCTGCGTCACGTTGATAAGCGCTGCCTTTTAGTGGGGCATAAAGATGTGTTGTTCGCCTGCCCGGCCCATGTCTCGATCACGCTTGATCTGCGGGCGGGCGACAGGCTTTCGCTGTTTCCGATGTGCGCACTTAAGGGGAAATCAGAAGGGTTGGACTGGCCGATTGACGGGCTGTCTCTTGATCCAATGGTCCAGATAGGCACCTCAAATCGAGTGACTTCAGGGCAGGTTCGGCTGTTCTTTGAGGGGGCAGGGATGCTGGTGATTTTGCCGCGCACGCGTTTGACTTCGGTGGCCAAAGCGCTAATGCAGTTGCTGCGCGGCTAATCTTTCGCGGTAGATGATATAAAGACC
>DPZQ01000105.1 GCA_003536295.1 Rhodobacter sp.
ATTTTGCAATTGTCATCGTGCACGGCCAAGGCCGCCGCCCCGAGGTGCCACAGTGAGTGGTTTTATCAAAGTGGTGGGTTTGGGCCCTGGCAATGGCGCGCTGATCACCCCTCAGGTGCAAGCAGCCCTTGATCTGGCCACCGATATTGTGGGTTATATCCCCTATGTGGCGCGCGTCACCCCGCGTGATGGTTTGGTGCTGCACGCCTCGGACAATCGGGTCGAGCTTGACCGTGCTCATAACGCGCTGGAAATGGCCCGAGCGGGCAAAAAAGTGGTGATCGTCTCATCCGGGGATCCGGGCGTCTTTGCGATGGCCTCGGCTCTATTTGAGGCGCTAGAAGCCATGCCAAGCTACCAGGATATGGCCATAGAAATTCTGCCTGGAATTACAGCCATGCTTGCCGCGAGTGCAGCACTTGGCGCGCCGTTAGGGCATGATTTTTGCGCCATCAATCTAAGTGACAATCTCAAACCCTTTGCGCTGATTGAAAAGCGGCTACGTTTGGCCGCGCAAGCCGATTTTGCGATGGCTTTTTACAATCCGCGCTCGGCCTCGCGCCCAGAAGGGTTCACACGCGTGCTTGATATTTTGCGTGAAGAATGCAGTCCCCATCAGCTTATCATGTTTGCACGTAATGTCTCTCGCCCAGATCAAACGCTTTTGACAGTTAACTTGCAAGAGGCGCGCGGCGAAATGGCCGATATGCGCACGTTGGTGCTTTTGGGCAATTCGCAAACCCGCCGCGTTGGGCCCTTTGTCTACACGCCTAGATTTTCAACGGATGGGGCCTGATGACCCAGCCACGCGAACACTTCAGTAATAGAATAGGCAATAGGAGCGGACGGCAGGCTTGGGCGGTCGATCATTATCACGGGCAGGCCCAAAAGACGGGCTGCCTCGATCTTTGCGCACGCCCCGCTGCCGCCAGCATTCTTGGCCAGAATATGGCTAATCTGATGATCGCGCAGCAGTGCCAGATCTCCCTCAATATCAAAGGGACCGCGCGCAATGATTGCATGGGCCTTATGCAAGCCGAACATATCTTGGGGCGCGGGATCGACCAGACGCAGCAAATAAAAATGCTGGTTTTTTTTAGTAAAAGGTTGCAGATTTTGCTTCCCAATGGCCAAAAAGACCCGCGCAGAGTTTTCAGGCAAGGCCGCAAGTGCTCCCTCAATATCGGGCACCACGCGCCACAGATCGCCTGTTTGGGGTTGCCAAGGCGCGCGCTCAAACCGCATCAACTTCACTGTCTGTGCGCAAGCCAAGACGGCATTATGGCTCATTTGGGCCGCGAACGGGTGGGTGGCGTCGATCACATGGGTGATGGATTGGCTTTCAAGATAAGCTTGCAAGCCCGCAACCCCACCAAATCCGCCCCCCCGCTGCACCAAAGGTTGACCAAGCGGTTGGGCGGTGCGCCCAGCAATGGAATAGACCGCGTCTATAGCACTTTGCGCCAAGGCGTTCGCCAAGGCGCGGGCCTCGGATGTGCCCCCAAGCAAGAGAATTCGCATGATCGTTAACCCTAATTTGCCAAAGCCATGGTTGACCTTGGTTGGTTTGGGCGAAGATGGCCTATCTGGTCTGTCGGATGCAAGCCTTGACGCGCTTATGGTTGCAAAATTCATTTTTGGCGCGCCACGTCACTTAGGCTTAGCGCAAGAGTTGATCGGAGCGCGCGGGGTGGCTTGGCCCGTGCCCTTTTCAACAGCGCCTTTGTTAAAGCTGCGCGGACAGCCTGTGGTGGCTTTGGTCTCAGGCGATCCGTTTTGGTTTGGCGCGGGTGGCAGTCTGTTGCACGATCTTAAGCCCGACGAATGGTGCGCAAGGCCCAATATTTCGGCCTTTTCTTGGGCGGCCAATCGTTTGGGCTGGCGCTTAGAAGAGACGTGCTGCCTTGGGCTGCATGCCGCTGGTCTTGCGCAGCTGCGCCCACTTTTGGCGCAGGATGTGCAAATCATTGCTACATTGCGCGATGGCCCCGCCTTGGATGAGGCAGTGGCTTTTCTAAACGCCGAAGGCTGGGGGAAAAGCACGGTATGGGCTTTGCAAGCCTTAGGGGGCGCGCAGGAAGTTTGCCAAAAGCTGGATATTGCGGCAAAGCTGCCCTTCGGCTTTTTAGCTCCCATTATGATTGCTATCCATGCCATGGGCAAACACGGGCTTGCCCATGTTCCGGGTCGCGATGAGGGGCTTTTTTATCATGATGGGCAGATCTCAAAATCCCCAATCCGCGCTTTGACCCTGCGCGCTTTGGGCCCCCGCCCGAACGAACTGTTGTGGGACCTTGGCGCGGGATCAGGGGCAGTTTCGGTTGAGTGGTGCTTGGCTGGGGGGCGCGCCCATGCGCTCGAGAAACATCCAGCGCGGGTTGAAAATATCATAAAAAACATCGCACATTTCGGGCTTGATCGGCGCATGCAAGTGCAATGCGCGGATCATCTCGCCAACTTGCCCAGCGCCCAACCTGACGCGGTCTTTATCGGTGGTGGTGCAGATATGGCGCTGATCAACCAAGTGATGGAGCGTTTGGCCCCGATGGGGCGCTTAGTAGTCAACGCCGTCACGCTTGAGACCGAGGCGCTTTTGACCCAAGCCCAAGCCACATTTGGCGGAGATTTACTGCGTATCGAGCTTTCAAAAGCCCAAGCGTTGGGCACGCTGCGCGGCTGGCACGCAAGCCGCCCTGTGGTGCAGTGGAGCGTAAAAAAATGACATCCGCATCTTTAGGCCCTTTGAGAGTTGCAGGCTTTGGCTTTCGCCAAGGGGTCACTTTGGGCAGTTTACGCGGATTAATCAAAGCCAGCGGTCAAGACGGACACCTAAGTGCCATTGCAACCGCCGCCGACAAGGCCCAAACCCCCGCCTTTCAAGATCTGGCACGCAGCCTCGGCCTGCCCGTGATTGCCGTGCCACTAAGCGCCATTTGCGCCCAAACGGGTGCCGCCCCAGCGCCGCATCTTCCCGCCCGCTACGGCCATAAAAGTCTAGCCGAGGCCGCAGCTCTTGCCGCAAGCGGGCCCCAAAGCCGCTTACTTCAAAGGCGCACCATCAGCGCCGACGCTTTAGCCACATTGGCCATCGCCATAGGCCAAGAAAACTCAAAGCTTGCAAAGGGCCAAAGCCCCAGAATCGAGAACCAATGACCGTTCACTTCATCGGAGCAGGTCCAGGTGCCGCAGATCTGATCACCTTGCGCGGGCGCGATCTGATCGCCACGTCGCAAGTGTGCCTTTACGCAGGCTCTTTGGTACCCCAAGCGCTTTTGTCCCATTGCCCAAAAGACGCGCGCATCGTCAACACAGCACCTTTGTCGCTCGATGAGATCATGGATGAGATCAACGCCGCCCATCACGCGGGCCATGATGTGGCACGTTTGCATTCGGGGGATTTGTCGATATGGTCGGCCATGGGTGAGCAGCTGCGCCGCTTGCGCGCGCTTGACATTCCTTATGATGTGACGCCGGGCGTGCCCTCATTCGCGGCGGCAGCGGCGGCTTTGGGGACCGAGCTGACGCTCCCTGGCATTGCACAATCGGTGATCTTAACGCGCACATCGGGGCGTGCCACGGCCATGCCCTCGGGAGAAAATCTGGCGGCCTTTGCCGCAACAGGCGCTGTTTTGGCACTGCATCTGTCGATCCATCTTCTGGACGAGGTTCTGGTCACACTCACTCCGTATTACGGGCCTGATTGCCCTGTGGCTGTGGTGTGGCGCGCCTCGTGGCCCGATCAAAGGATCATCCGTGCGACACTTGAAACCCTTGATCTTGGATTAATGGGGGAATTAGAACGCACAGCCCTAATTTTGGTTGGTCGGTCACTTGCGCAAGAGGATTTTGACGAAAGCCGTCTCTATGCGGGTGATTATGACAGGCGCTACCGCCCCGTGGGCACTGACCCGCGCTTTCCAAAAGACATCGTATGACGCCCGGCCTGGTGATATCAGCCCCTGCCTCGGGGACGGGCAAGACTACGGTGACGCTGGGACTTCTGGCGGCACTGCGCGCCTTGGGCCATAAGGTGGCGCCTTTTAAATGCGGGCCTGATTATATCGACCCCGCTTTTCACAAGGCGGCGGCGGGGCAACCCTCTTATAATTTAGACAGTTGGGCTATGCCCCAAGCGCGGCTTTTGGAAATGGTGGCAGAGGACCAAGGGGCCGACTTGCATCTGGCCGAAGGGGCGATGGGCCTGTTTGACGGTGTCGCAAGACCGGGAGAAACAGGTATCGGGGCCAGCGCAGATATTGACGCTTTGATGGGCTGGCCCGTGCTTTTGGTAATCAATGTGGCAGGCCAAGCCCAGTCAGCCGCAGCCACCGCCCTTGGATTTTCCAAAATGCGCCCCAATGTACATTTGGCGGGGGTCATCCTAAATAATGTCGCCAGCCCCCGGCATGAGGCGCTGGTGCGCGACGGGATGGCGCAGCACAATATCACAGTGTTCGGGGCCTTACCCAAACGCCCCGACATTTCCCTGCCCGAACGCCATTTGGGCTTAGTTCAAGCCGTGGAAAGTCCTGATTTAGCAGTGCAAATGGCGCGTATTGGGGCCTTTATAGCCGAGCATGTCGACCTATTGGCGGTGATGGCGGCGGCCAGCAGCCGAGCCAAAGTTCCAAATATTCCAAGCGCAAAACTGCCACCCCCCGGCGCGCGCATAGCCTTGGCCCAAGACGCAGCTTTTTCCTTTATCTATCCGCATCTTTTGCAAGAGTGGCGCAGCGAAGGAGCCACTATCTTGCCATTTTCTCCGCTGGCAGATCAAGCCCCCGACGAAAGTGCAGATTGTGCTTGGCTGCCCGGCGGCTACCCCGAGCTCCACGCAGGTCCCCTTAGTGCCGCCACCCACTTTCGCGCGGGGCTTTTGGCGTTTGGGCGCGACAAGCCGGTGCATGGCGAATGCGGGGGATACATGGCTATGGGCACCAGCTTGATTGATAAGTCGGGGACTGCCCATCCTATGGTAGGGCTTTTGGGGCTCGTCACCTCCTATCAGCAGCGCAAAATGCATCTGGGCTATCGGCGCGCCACGCTTTTAAGTGAGGCGGCAGGACTTTTGCCTCAGCAAAGCTTGCGCGGCCATGAATTTCACTATTCAACGGTGATCACGCAACCCGACGCCCCTTTGGCCGATGTGTTCGACGCGGTAGGCACTAAGGTCGCAGAAACAGGATCCAAGCGTGACAATGCCACGGGTAGTTATTTTCACATGATAGGGCCAACATCATCATGACGGGTTTTGTCTCATTTGTCTCTTCTGGGCCAGGAGATCCTGACCTTTTGACGCTGCGTGCGCTGAACCGCTTGCAAGTAGCCGATGCGGTTTTGTTTGATGACTTATCATCGGGTCCGATCTTGGCACATGCGCGTAAAGGTGCTGATTTGATCAGCGTTGGTAAAAGAGCGGGGCGCCCCTCGCCCAAGCAAGATCACGTCAGCCGCCTTTTGGTGGATTATGCCCGCTCGGGTCAAAAAGTGGTGCGTTTAAAATCCGGTGATGCAGGCATTTTTGGGCGCCTAGAAGAAGAAACCACCGCCCTTACCCAAGCTGGCATAGGGTATGAAATAATCCCAGGCGTCACTTCGGCCACGGCGGCGGCGGCGGCGGCGGGCATTCCTTTGACCAGACGGCTGGCTGCGCGGCGCGTGCAATTTGTCACAGGTGCTGACGTCACAGGCGCTTTGCCCCAAGATGTGAATATGGCTGCTTTGGCTGATCCGCAAGCCACGACTATTGTCTATATGGGTAAAAGCACCTTTAGTCTGTTGGCTCAGCGCCTGATCTCACATGGGCTTTCGCCTGATACACCTGCTTTATTGGCGCATGCCGTCTCGACCCCTCAACAGTTGATCGAGCGGTTTACCATTCAAACCTTAGCCGCCCATCTTGAAGGGGCCACCAACGCCAGCCCAGCGATTATTCTTTACGGCGCCTTGGCCCCCGAAGGCGGGGATCTGGAGTGAAGTTTACTTTTTGCACCCGCTGCCCTTTGGGGCAAAGCCCTTTGCCTGTAGCTTTAGCGCAAGCGCTTTCGGTCCTTGGAATCTCGGCTGAGTTGGCAGAGGTTGATTGCATGTCGGGCTGTGCGCGCTCTTCGGCGGTCTCAGTGCGCCAAGAAGGAAAAACTGCCTATTTGTTTGGCGATCTTTCCCAAGATGATCTGGCCGATTTGGTCACGTTCGCCCAACTTTACGCCCAAAGCACCGACGGCACTTTTGCCGATGCCCGCCCCTTGGGGGCGTTGCGCGAAAAGGTCATAGCGCGCATTCCAGCCTAAGAGGAAAATTGTCGCAAATGGTCGCGCAATCGGCGGGATTGGGCTTGACCCGCGCACGCTATTAAATGCACATGGAGTGGCAAGGTGTTCGTTTGGTGCAAAGCACTGGACTTAATCGGGAATAGGGACGGGTTGGACTGAAAACAGCAACCCAAGCCCTAGCCGCCCCCGCGACTGTATGCGGTGAGCCCTTTCAAAAAGCCACTGGCCCTTGGGCTGGGAAGGCGAAAGAAGGCGACGATCCGCGAGCCAGGAGACCGGCCGTGCATAGAAACAACTGCCGTCGGGGATGACGGTGAAAGGATTGAAGATGAATATTAACGTCACAGCTAAGACCGTAAACCTGACAGACACGCGCACTTCGGCTTTGGCCAGCATTATTGTGACCGCAACCCTTGGGGCCGCTTTGTTGTTTATGGCAGGCTTTGCACAATCAGCCACATTGCATGACACCGCACATGACAGCCGTCATGCCATCGGTTTTCCGTGCCATTAATCTGACATTATGATTTTTCATCGGTTGGCCAGCGGTTTGATCGCTGGCGCAATTGCGGGGCTTTTAGCCGCGCTTTTGCATTTTTCATTTGTGCAAGAGTATATTTTGCTGTCCGAATCCTACGAAACGGGCACAGTTACCCATTTTTCAGACGGTCATGTCGGCCACGATGCCCCGCAAACCCAGTCAGATAACTCCCAAACCGATACGACCGGTGCCGATTCGCAGCTAAAACCTTTACAGCATGTGCATGGCTCCTTTGATGCCGGGAGCTTTTTAACACGCGATGTGGGCACCGTTCTTTTCACCGTTTTGACCTATGCCGCTTACGGGTTGATTTTGGTTACAGCCTTTGGCTTAGCCGAACTGATAGGCGCAAAAATACGCCCAGAACAGGGTGTGCTTTGGGGAATGGCGGGATTTGCTGCCTTGCAAATGGCCCCGGCGATGGGGGTGGCTCCACAACTGCCCGGAACGATTGCAGCCGATCTTCTTGAGCGGCAAACCTGGTGGCTGCTCACGGCGCTTGCGACGGCCTTGAGCCTTGCTCTGGTGGCCTTTGGGCGCACGAAATCAATGGCAGGTTTGGGTCTGGTCGTGATGGCCCTGCCACATATTTACGGCGCACCTACGATCGAGGGATTTTGGGGGGCGGCCCCGCCCGAAGTGGCAGGCACTTTTTCGGCACGGGTCTTGGGTGTTGGGCTGGCCTCTTGGGTGGTTTTAGGTTGGCTTTGTACGAAAGAATGGGCAAAAGGGGCCAAATAGGGCACAGTCCCAGCCTTGCGCCTTTGAAGCCGCGGCAAACGAGAGGCGGGCATGATCACACTTAGCCTTATTGGCATCGGCACAGGCAATCTTGACCATTTAACGGGTCAGGCGATCAGAGAGATCAACCGCGCTGATATTGTGCTAATTCCACAGAAAGGCGCAGGAAAGGCAGACCTGGCCGACCTGCGCCATGCAATTTGCGCAGAGGTTTTAACCAATCCGAACACCAAGATCATTGGCTTTGATCTGCCCAAAAGGGATGCGGACACTCCCTCTTATTACCAAGGTGTTGACGATTGGCATGATGCGATTGCCGCGGCATGGCACCAAGCGATTGCCCAGAATTTGGGCGCCTCTGGGCGGGTTGCGCTATTGGTCTGGGGCGATCCGTCGCTTTATGACAGCAGCCTGCGCATCAGCAAAAGACTGATCCCCGCCCCAAAGGTCGAGGTAGTGGCAGGCTTAACCTCCTTACAGCTTTTAACCGCAGCCCATGCGATTGCGCTAAATGACATTGGAGCACCCGTTGTAATTACCACGGGGCGGCAACTACGCGATCATGGCTGGCCTAAGGGTGTGGATACAGTTGTGGTGATGCTGGACGGCGCTTGCGCTTTTCAAACGCTGGAGACAAAAGGTATAGACATTTGGTGGGGAGCCTATTTAGGGATGCAAAATCAGCTGTTGATCGCGGGACCGCTTGAGGAAAAAGGCCCAACCATCCTTGAAACCCGCGCCAAAGCACGCCAAAATCATGGCTGGGTAATGGATATTTATCTGATGCGCAAAAGCCCAAAGGTAAAAAGCTGATATGAAAATAGCCCCCAAAACGGTCAAAGCCCGCGCCATGGCGCAGATGCTCTTCACCAGCGCTATTGAGGCTGTGGACCCTAAATTAGCATTGCAAAGAGCGCTCAAGGCCCATCCAGTCGCCCCAGGAGGCGCAGACGGCCACCTTTTTGTGTTAGCACTTGGGAAAGCAGCCATCTCCATGGCCACAGCCTTTCAAGACGCCGTCGGCCAAAATGGTGCGATGGGCCAGATTGCCCAGATGATTGTCGTCACCAACCCCGAGAATATCAGACCCATTGTGGGAGCCGAGGTGCTGGCCACCTCGCACCCGCTGCCAAGTCAAGCGGGGGCTGATGCCGCTAATCAGGTTGAGGCGATGTTACAAAAGGCGGGGGCCCAAGATACGGTGGTGGCGCTTATCTCTGGCGGGGGTTCAGCCCTTTTGGCAGCACCCAAGGCTGGCATAAGCCTTGAAGATAAAATTGCCGTGAATGCTTTGCTATTGGCCAATGGGCTGGATATTCGGCAAATGAACCTGATCAGGCAAAGCCTGTCGCGCTTAAAGGGTGGGGGCATGGTGCTTGCTGCAGCCCCTGCCCCAGTTGTGGCCTTTATCTTGTCTGATGTGATCGGCGATGATTTGGCGGTGATCGCATCGGGGCCGACAGTAGCACCGATCGGTACACCGCAAGAGGCCTGCGCTATTTTGAAAAAGGGAGGCCTTTGGGAGGCCCTGCCCGCATCCGTGCAAACGGTTTTAACATCCACCCACCAAGTGCCAAAGACACTGCAGGCGACCCAGAATATTTTGATCGCGTCGAATACGCTGGCACTTGCAGCTATGGCGCAGGCCGCCCCCATCAGCACGCAGATCGTTAATGCGGCGCTGATCGGTGATGTCGAAGCCGCTGCAAGTCAGATCATCGCCGCCGCGCAAGACTGGGACCAAAAAACCCCAACCGTATTATTATTTGGTGGAGAAACCACAGTCACGCTACGCGGCACAGGCCTTGGTGGGCGCAATCAGGAATTGGCACTTTTGATCGCGCAAAAGGCAAACCTATTGCCGCCAAACTTCGTGTTTTTGTCAGGCGGCACTGATGGGCGCGACGGGCCGACCGATGCCGCGGGTGGTATGGTTGATGCGCAAAGCTGGCAACGCATCATTCAAGGCGGCGGCGACCCTTCTGCCCTTTTGGCTAATAATGACAGCAACCGCGCACTGGCTTTGGCGGGGGATTTGGTTATAACAGGGGCCACGGGCACCAATGTTGCGGATGTCCAGGTGCTTATTTTACAACCCTAACT
>DPZQ01000057.1 GCA_003536295.1 Rhodobacter sp.
AAAACTTTTAACTATTTAATTTAATAATTAAATTTGATCCCAAATTGAATTTCCTCATGCGAATATATGGGTATTGTAGAATGATTTTGGATAGCAGTGAGTGTAAGTGATGGGCTTTGTCCACCAATTTTATCCGCTTGCTCAAATTAATTGAAGTTAGGTGATCAACTCTTAAAGAAGAAAAGGGAAATTGTTTATATCGATCTTCTCTGACTTTATGCTTAAGTGTTAAATAGCCACTCAAAATACTGATTGGGCGCTTCAGACTAATTGTTGCCGAATTAAAATCATAGTTATAAGTATTAAATTTATTTTATTCTAATATACCTTGCAATGATAGTTTTTTAAATTTCAGCTCTATGCTTAGCGTGTAAGACACCTTACATTTCCGTCTGGGCCGCTCAATGTGTAGGCATCTTCAAGATTGATTTTTTACCATTTTATGAACTCCCATGCCTTTTAATATATATGAAATGTAGTTCATGTGGGTTTTTTATTTTATCATCGTTAGCCTGTCGAATAAACTTGCCATTTCCGCATCTAACGATGTTAACCAAATGAACAGCGACAGGGCGGCCTCGCTCCCACATAAATTCTACTTGCCTTTGGAGGCGCTATGACTGACCCAAAATCTCGTCTCCTAATTGATCTAGTTTCCGATGTGATGTGTCCATGGTGCCTTATCGGTTACCGCCAACTTGCGATTGCTCTGGAGGCGAATGGAGTGGAGCATGAAATTCACTGGCATCCGTTTGAATTAAACCCAAATATGCCTGCCAAAGGGCAGGATATGCGCAAACATTTGGCCGAAAAATACGGAACGACGCCTACGCAATCAGATGCAAACCTTGCCAATATGACAACGCGAGGCGAAGAACTTGGGTTTACGTTTAGTTTTGTTGGCGGCTTTAGGATGCACAACACATTTAATGCACATCAGTTGCTGCACTGGGCAAATGATCAGAGCCGTCAGCACGACCTCAAACAGGCCCTTTTTATTGCGCATTTCACAAACAGACGTGACCTATCAAACGAGATGGTGTTGGCTGAAATAACGGCGGAAATTGGTCTTGATCATGAGGAAGCAGCCTCCGTTCTCGCCGATCAAAGATTTGCTGCTGAGGTACGTCAAGAACAAAATTTCTGGATGAAACAAGGCATCACTGGTGTTCCTGCAATCGTTTTCGATCGCAAGCAGTTGGTGACGGGTGCGCAGGGGGTCGATTATTTCAAAAGCGTGCTTAATCAACTTCAGAAGATAAAACACGAAGGATCTCATAGCTGACATAAAGTTGGACAAATGAAGAACATGGACTTACTGCTAAGATCTGTCCATGTTTGTCCTAATTTTGCGTAGGATTACCCAGTCTATTGGAGCGGTTATTCTAGGGAGGTTGTAGCTCGCGGACCATTGATGGACAAAATGTAATCTATGTAAGCATCAGATAATATTAAATCATTTAAACTCCGGACAAGTGGGTCCAAACCAAAATGCTATTTAGCCCCTTTTATTCTTTTTTTATACGCTTTCTCAAAGTCACCAGACGGATTAAATATCCCAATTTTCTCAATTAAGGCACAAATAATGGCACAAAAGGCCACCATCCATAAAGTCGAACTTTCCATTTCCGACATGGATCGTCACTATTACGAGACCCACAATCTGACCGTAGCCAAACACCCTTCAGAAACGGATGAACGGCTAATGGTACGTATTCTTGCTTTTGCATTGAATGCCCATGAGCGATTGGAATTTTCTAGGGGCCTTTCAACGGATGACGAGCCAGACATTTGGCAAAAAAGCCTAAGTGGCGAGCTTGAGTTGTGGGTAGCGTTAGGACTTCCAAGCGATAAGGTTGTTCGTCAATCCTGTGGCAAAGCCGACGAGGTGATTGTCTATTGTTACGGAGGCCGGACGGCTGAGATTTGGTGGGAGAAAATCAAAAATAGCACTACCCGATTTAATAATCTTCAGGTTATAAATTTTTCTGAAACGGACACTAGCGAGCTGGCAAAGCAGGCAAGTCGCTCGATGAAGCTGCAGGTTAATATTCAGGACGGCGATGTTATGGTCAGTGTTGGTGGCAGCATAGTTTACGTTACTCCTATCAAATGGAAATACTGATCATTGAAACAAAGGTAATGTGGCCTATGCTGGCCACTCGTGCAGCGAAGCTTAGCGCAAAATGGCACATTAATTTAATATCGAGACAATATTATACTCCCAATTTTGGACTCATAGGAAAACTGACACGCAAGTGACACACCCACACGCGTGCGCGCAACATAAGAAACTGAACTGATAGACTTGATCCGTTCGTCATTCTTAAATTCGAAAGAAAAAATGCCTAAACATCGAGTTCTGACAGAGTTTGGTATGGGTACCAGTCTACGCCGCCAAGATTACACCCAAGCTGCCTGTCGCGGCCTTCAGGACGCATTGTGGCGCAATTCTATCAACATGGCAGAACTCTTTGGCTTTCCCAAAGAGTCTATGATCATTGAAGTGGAAATAGCCTGCCAACAACCCGATAAGGTTGACACATCTACCTTACTCGACATCTTCCCTTACGGCCAACCCAGCGTGACGGTCACGCGCGGTGGCCTTGATGTGCCGCGCCCAGATGGCAAACCCACTGTCATCGCCAATGCCGCGATAAACGTCTCGTTTATGATGGAGCGTGCATGATGGACCAGCGTATGATTGTAGAAATGGGCATGGGTAACGACCTACACGGTATGGACTATCAAAAGGCAGCTGCCCGCGCGATCGAAGATGCGTTCCGTCATTCCACCTTGCCGATTTTCGGCTCTCTTAACATCTCCACTGACGAGATGCGGGTTCAAGTCACCGTCGGTGTACAAGAGCCAGACAAGCTTGATACAGTGGCTCTCGCTAAGTTGTTGCCACGCGGCAATGCCACCGTCGTTGCCGTCTTCGGCAGCCATAATGTGCAGAACGACGAAACCGGCGAGACAGCTATAATCGCGACAGCTGCCGTTGAGGCCTTTTTACTCAGTCAATCTACAAACTGGCGCGCCCTCTGAACTTCGATTAAGCCTGCCGTAATGCCCTACAATACGTGCTGTAGTGGCGGCAGTAGTTTTAGCTAATCTGGCTGCTTCTCAAGATTGAGGTTCAGTTTCATGGTGGCTTGGGTGGTAGGGGGTGGTTGTCGAATGGGTGCTAATGTGAGGCCCGCCTATTCTATATAGCCTAAATTAATTCTACTAAGAGCTGTATAACTTCCATGTCCGAACGGTCTTTGTTAATGTTTGGACATAATATTCTGCGCTAACCTTTCCGCTAACTTTAAGTTTGGACAACAAAGGCGTCTCTCCGTGTTTGACAAAAAAAATATCCAGCAAGCAATTGATCGCTTGAAGCAGCAATTTGGTGATAGCTTGTCGACCTCGCCTTCGGTGCTTGAACAGCATGGGCATACAACAACGCGCCTTCCTAATCAGGCCCCTGATGCCGTGATTTTTGTTCAAAATGTTTATGATGTTGTTAATATCATGAAGGTTTGTAATCAATTGGAATGTCCCGTGATTGCCTTTGGGACTGGATCATCTTTGGAAGGCCATGTGAACGCCCCTTTTGGTGGCATTTCGATTGATATGAGGAAGCTAGATCAGGTGCTAGCAGTAAACAATGAGGATCTTGATGTGATCGTCCAACCTGGCATCACGCGAGAGGCGCTAAATATGCATCTGCGCGATAGTGGATTATTTTTCCCCATTGATCCTGGAGCCAACGCCAGCATCGGCGGGATGGCGGCAACGCGGGCATCTGGCACTAATGCTGTGCGTTATGGAACTATGAAGGATAATATTCTGGGCATGCAGGTAGTTATGGCTGACGGGAGCCTGGTCAGAGTGGGTGGCCGGTCCCGTAAATCGTCTGCAGGTTATGACCTCACGCGACTTTTTATCGGTTCGGAAGGCACACTTGGAATTATCACCGAGCTGACCTTGCGTTTACATGTTGTGCCCGAGGTTATTTCTGGTGGCATTTGTTCGTTTCCATCGATACGTGCAGCATGTGATGCCGTCATCATGACTGTTCAGATGGGCATCCCTCTGGCACGCATTGAACTGTTGGATCCGCTGCAGGTGCGTGCATGTAATAAATATTCAAATTTGGACCTACCCGAAGAGCCGTTGTTACTAGTCGAATTCCATGGATCAGCAGAAACGGTAAAGGATGATGTTGTGCGCTTTGGGGAAGTTTGCACCGAATTTACACAGTCTCCTTTTAGGTGGTCTACCAATACAGAAAAACGCAATAAATTATGGAAGGCGCGCCACGATGCTTATTGGGCGGCGTTGGCTTTATTGCCCGGCGCCGTAGGTTCGGCAACGGATGTGTGCGTACCAATTTCGCGGCTTGCAGAATGTGTTGAGGCGACTATTGCCGATATTAATCAAAATGGACTCACCGCACCAATTGTAGGACATGTTGGCGATGGAAACTTCCATGTTCTGCCCTTAACCATGCCAGACGATGATGAAATGCAAGACAAAATTAGTGCTTTTTCAAACCGGCTTATTAAGCGCGCGCTGTCAATGGGCGGTACAAGCACAGGCGAGCACGGCATCGGACAGGGCAAACGCGGCTATTTGCGCGAGGAAATGGGTACCGCTGTTGATCTGATGGCCGGAATTAAAGCTTCGTTCGATCCTAAAAATATCCTGAACCCTGGTAAGTTATTCAGTTAACTAAATGTAAATAGCGGCGCCAGTCTACAACTTTCCTAAAAAAACCAATGCAAATGACTGCATGTCACAGCCCTGTATTTGGCCTATAATCGCGCCAAAAGGTATGAAGACCGCTGGCTAAATATCGCCTTGAAGCCAGAAATTTTTGGGTTGATTTTAAAAGGGAAAGTGCGAATAAATGGTTGGTGCAAAAAACCCACGGCTGCCTTTGCGTGCGCTTTCAAACTGTGAATGCCTAATACGAAAGTGCGCTGCATCGCTCCACAACCGTCGGACAAATCTTATTGCTGACTGAGGGCACGACCACTCGGTCGCCCAAGCGCCCATTTCGGCCGTTCAAACGGCCCCAACTCTGGGCCGTCGACTTGAGTCATTACGCTAATGGCTCCAAGAATGTGTGGTTGTCCTCCGAATTCAAGACTTATGTTTGTGAATTTCTATATTAAAGTCAGTATGTTACAATCTAAAAAATTTAGATTGAGCGCTCAAATAAAACTTGTTACTGTCATCTAACCAATGGAGGGCGCGACGTCGCGTGGAATTCTTATGACTAGTCAGTTTGTCGGTGATCGCAAAGGCCTACCCGCTTGGAGCTTTTTTAATCAAGAAATGCTTGAAGAAGAAAAAGAACAGCTTTTTAGACGTCATTGGCAATTGGTGTGTCATGTAAATGATTTACCGGAGGTCGGTGATTATATCGCTTGTGACTTTGTAGGGGAACGCGCCTTGGTCGTGCGCGGGTCTGACGGCGAAGTGCGCGCTTTTCACAACCTGTGTCGCCACCGCGGATCGCGGGTGGTGGCTGACAATAAGGGCCATTGCCGATCAGCCATTATTTGCCCCTTTCACGGCTGGGCCTATAATTTTGACGGCAGCTTGCGCGGCGCTGCACGGCCCGAAACCCTGCCCGATCTTGATTCGGAGCAATGGGGCCTGAAGCCGATTGAATTTGATATTTGGCACGGCTTTGTTTTTGTTCGCTTCAAGCCCGGCCCGCAGCCAAGCGTTTCACAAGTGATGGCGCGGTTTGAAGCCGAAATAGCCCCCTATAAGTTAGAAGATCTGCAGCCCGATGGGAACGGCATTGCCATAACTGACATCAAGGCCAACTGGAAATGCGTACGTGATGTGGATAACGAAGGTTACCACGTACCCTTGGCGCATCCTGGTTTGCAAGATTTATTTGGCCCCAATTATTATGACGAAGATTTCAAAGACGGCGCCAGCCGTTCTTATTCGCAATTTCGCCCCGGTGATGGCCGTTTGTGGAGCGTGCGCAATTACAAAAAAATCTTACCAAAAATCCAACACTTGGACGAAGATCGGAACCGTGCTTGGCTCTATTTGGGCATGTTTCCAAACTTGGTTTTTGGAATTTACCCAGATTCAGTAAATATTTATCATGAATTTCCAGTTGAAAACGGTAAAACCATACAACGAAGCGCCGTTTATAAACGCCCCGTCGAAGATAGGCAATTACGCTTGGCGCGCTATTTAAGCGGCCGCATCGACCGCACTACGGGGCGAGAAGACGAGCAATTAATTGAATGGTGCTGGGAAGCAGCTTTTTCAAGCGGATTTGATGGGGTGATCCTATCTGATCTGGAAAGTGGTGTGCGCAGCTATCATGATATTTTACGTGGATTTTTTCCTGTCCTGAACGAAACCGAACCCGAAAAAGGCGCATTGGCCGATCGCAATGCCGTTCTTTTGAATTCAGTAGTCACGCAGTGACACAACGCATCAATCCCCGAGAACTGAGTTGCGTCCATGGTGAATAAAGAGGGGCGACAAGGTTTAACACTGATTAGCCCAACCTTGCTTTACGCCCTGTTGATGCTGGCGGCTCCTCTGGCCATGGTTGTGACCTTTAGCTTTTGGACCCAAGATTACCTTGAAGTGAACACCACACTTACCCTGAACAATTACCGAGAAGCCTGGAGCCAGCCCCTTTACCGCGTCCTCATCGCAAGATCACTTAGTATTTCCTTGATTGTAACCTTCGTGACTGTGATTTTGGCCTTTCCAATCGCCTATTACCTGTCTTTCAAAGTCACGCGGCGAAAGTCCTTGTGGCTTTTCTTGATTACTGTTCCGTTTTGGACCAGTTATTTGCTGCGGGTATTTTTGTGGAAAGTGATTTTGGGATATAACGGCGTTCTGAACACTGCTTTTTTAGAGCTAGGGTTTATTACCGAACCGCTGACTTTTTTGCTTTATAATGCCAATGCGGTTGTTTTAACGCTGGCCCATGCCTGGGCACCCTTTGCTATATTGCCCATATTCGTTGCACTTGAAAAAATTGACCGCTCACTTTTAGAAGCCGCAGAAGATCTAGGCGACGGGCCGTTGCGGAGATTTTTTCGCATAACACTACCCTTGGCAATGCCAGGAGTGATTGCGGCAATTTTGATTGTGATGATCCCCACGGTGGGCGATTTTATCACACCTAAATTGGTTGGTGGCACCGATGGTTTGATGATTGCAAATATGATTCAAATTCAATTCGGAAAAGCGAATAATGCGCCGCTGGGTGCGGCTTTGGCTGTGACCTCTATGGTAATTGTGGCCGCGATCAGCATTGTTATCTTTTTGACCGGCAAACGCTTAGGGGGACGAGTGAAATGAGCCGCGTGTTGAAATTTATCTCGGCGCGGTGGATGGTGACTTATGCCGTAGCCTATATGATATTTCTCTATGCGCCCGTGGTGTTATTGCCCGTTTTTGCGTTGAATGATGCCACGATCATTGCCTTTCCGCTGTCCGGTTTTACGACCAATTGGTTTGTGGTCTTATGGCACACCGAAGCGCTGCACGGGGCTATTCGCAACTCGCTCTTTGTGGCGGTGACCGCCGCCATTCTAAGCACAGTTTTAGGGTCATTCGCGGCGCGCGCATCGGCGCGGTATTCGTTTCCTGCCAAACGCAGCATCATGGGGTTTATCATGCTGCCCTTGGTTCTACCCGAAATCATAGTGGCGGTTGCGCTTTTGGTAGTAATGATGCGGCTTGGCATGTCTTTATCTCTTTGGACGGTAGTTGCGGGCCATATTCTGATTTGCACGCCCTTTGCGATTGCTATTATGAGCTCGGCCTTTCAAGGTTTGGATCAAAGCTTGGAAGAGGCCTCGCTTGATCTGGGGGAAACTCGCGTCGGCACGTTTCTGCGCATCACGTTGCCTTTGGTGATGCCCGGTGTGATTTCTAGCTTGCTGATTTGTTTTACCATTTCCCTTGATGAATTCATCATCGCGTTTTTTCTAACGGGCACAGACGTGACCTTGCCGGTTTATATTTGGAGCCAGCTGCGCTTTCCAACCAAATTGCCGTCAATCATGGCGTTGGGAACCATTCTTTTGGTCCTTTCGATCGGGCTTTTGATAATTGCCGAATGGTTCCGCCGCCGCGCATCAAAAAAACAGGGACTAGAGGCTTCACCAACTGGAGGTTTTGTCTGATATGAGTGTCAAGCGTAACAAGCCCATTATTGAACTCAACAAAGTGACGAAAAGCTTTGGCACATTTCAAGCTCTTAAAGGCGTGGATGCCACGATTTTCGAGGGCGAATTCTTTTCGCTTTTGGGCCCTTCGGGCTGCGGCAAAACCACATTGCTGCGCATGATCGCGGGGTTTGAAGAAGCTACCTCTGGCACGATTGTGATTGGCGGAAAACTGATGACGGGCATTCCCGCCAACAAGCGCCCCACCAACATGGTGTTTCAAAGCTATGCTATTTTTCCGCATTTAAGCGTGGGTGACAATGTGGGCTACGGGCTTAAAACCCGTAAATTACCCAAGGCCGAAATTGCCGCCGAAGTAGAAAAAGCCCTCAAAATGGTGGATTTGGGCGGTTTTTCCGACCGCGCTGCGCATGAGCTTTCAGGCGGTCAGCGCCAAAGGGTGGCTTTGGCCCGCGCTTTGGTCATGCGACCCAAAGTAATTTTGCTCGATGAGCCGCTTTCAGCGCTTGATAAAAAGCTGCGCGATCAAATGCAGGTTGAATTACGCAATTTACAACGCTCGATTGGGATCACGTTTATTTTGGTTACCCATGACCAAGAAGAAGCGCTGATCATGTCAGACCGAATCGCCGTGATGTTTGAAGGCGAAATTGCCCAACTTGCGAGCCCAGAAGAGCTTTACCGCCACCCGGTCAGTCACCGTGTGGCGTCTTTCATTGGGGTGATGAACTTTCTAAAAGCCACAACTACTGTGGCGGATGATCAAGAGATCACGTTAAACATTCCCTCACTTGGAACGGTGTCGGTGCCCGCGTCATACATGCCTGCGGGCATGGATGCAGACACGGTGAAAACTATTGGAATTCGCCCCGAAATGCTCACAATCCTGTTTGATGATGCCGATAAATCAACGTGCCGCGTGGAAGGCACCGTTACGAGCACGATGTATTACGGCGATATGACCTATTACAGTGTGAAGCTCAGCGATCATGATGATGACGTGACCATTTCCATGCGCAACACGGCTGGCCGATCCATCGTGCCTGCGGGTGGGCTTGTGCAGGTCGGTTGGGGCGTGGAATCGATCGTCTTATTTAAATAGGGGTGTGGTAGATGGCGGAACCAAAACCAGCTTTTCAGGATTTGCTGTCGACTCATCAGTCCGGCCATGCTCTGGCGCAAAGTTTTTACACCAATTCCGATGTTTTCGGGCATGACGTGGATGAAGTCTTTTATAAAGATTGGCATTTGGCGGGGCATATCAGCGAATTGGCACTGCCAGGCGATTATTTTTTATTCGAAATGTTACAAGAATCCGTGATCATCAACCGCGATGACTTGGGCCAGATCCATGGCTTGGCAAATGTGTGCCGCCACCGCGGTTCGCGGGTGTGTATAGAGCCGCGCGGCAATACCAAGCGCTTTACCTGCCCCTATCACGCTTGGGCCTATAATCTTGACGGCAGCTTGTTTAACGCGCGCCACTTGCCGCCTGAAATTGACCGCACGAAACTGGGCCTGCGCCCCATTGCCACCCATGTTTTCCATGGCTTCATCTTCGTGTCTTTCGCGCAAGATCCGACTAGCTTTGCAGCACTTCACCGTGATCTTGACCCGATTTTGACCCCCTTTGGCCTTGCGCGCACCAAAATTGCGCACCGTATGGTTTACCCGGTAAAAGCCAATTGGAAGCTTTTGGTTGAAAATTATAACGAATGCTATCATTGCGCCACCGCGCATCCTGAATTCTCACGCTCGCACCCTACGCATATGGCCCCGGATCGCGTGGCGCCAATGAATGAAGCGATGCAAGCGCGCTCAACCGCTTGCGGCATTCGCACCGATTATATTGATGCCATCGGTTCGGCGCGCCCAGATCACGCGCCGGATTACGCCTATAACCGCTATAGTCTTTATGCAGGCTATAAAACGGGGTCGCAAACGGGGTCGGCTTTGGCGCCGCTTTTGGGGGATATTAAGGGCTATGACGGAGGCGCATCTGACCTTTATGTTGGTATTTTAAACCCGATGTTGATCTATTGTGATCACGCCGTAGTCTATCGCTTTATTCCGATTGACAAAGACCATTCGGCCCAAGAAATTATTTGGATGGTACATGAAGACGCGCAAGTGGGCAGGGATTATGATTTAGACCGCCTGCTTTGGCTTTGGGATCTGACCACGATTGCCGATAAAAAAATCATTGAAAAAAATCAAGAGGGGGTGAATTCACGCTATTATACCCCTGGGCCCTTTGTGGACATGGAAGCCTATGCCAAACGATTTGTTGACAGTTATCTGATGTCGTTCAAACTGGATGAAATCGATTAGGAACCCGCATGTCAAACCCAGATCTACTTTATGACGACAAGCACATTTCTTTTTTAGAAGACATCTGGGGCGAAGGTTTCCTATCGCCTGGTGGCGGTGATGAAGTCAAACGCGTGCTTTCGGGGTTGGAGCTAACGGGTAAGCGTGTTTTAGACATTGGGTGTGGATCGGGTGCTGTTGCGGTCTTGATGGTGCCTGAGCTTGGCGCGGCCGAAGTGGTTGGCATCGATGTTGAAACACCTGTTTGCGCGGCTGCACAACGGCGCGTGGCACAGGCTAACCTGACTAATCACATCGATATTCGCTTGGTGAAACCTGGGCCTTTGGATTTTGAAGCCGAAAGCTTTGATCTGGTGTTCTCCAAAGACTCGATCCTGCATATCCCGAATAAAGAAGTGCTGGCGAAAGACGTCGTACGGATTTTACGGCCAGGCGGTTGGTTGGCCGCGTCAGATTGGCTCACATCTCATGACGGGAAGCCGTCTGACGATATGCGGGCTTATCTGGTGGCCGAGGATTTGGATTTCGCCATGGCCTCGGCCAGCCGCTATCATAGGGCTTTGCAGGTGGCGGGTTTGGAGGATGTGGTGCTGACCAATCGTAATCCTTGGTACTGCGCAGAGGCACAAAAGGAACGCGATTTTTTAACGGGGCCAAACCGCCAGCGCTTAAGTTCTCGACACGGCGCGGATTTTATCACGGGCCAAATCGCTACATGGGATGCGATGATTAAGGTATTGAAATCAGGTGAACATTGCCCGCATCACATTCGGGCCAGAAAACCCAAATAACCCTAACCTTGTGGTTAGGGTTATTTGTGTAGATTTGGGTTTTATTAAAAACCAGCTTTGATCAGTTCAAATTCGGCAATCATTTTTTCGCGCAGTTCTTTCGAAACTGGGGCTTGCCATAGGGTGTGTTCGCGAAGGCTTGCACTTGAATTCAGACCCACCGCGGCCAGATCTTCTTCGCTCATCGTGGCCATAGCTTTGGCGTTCGAGTGGCCATAGCCCCAAGCATTCACCAAATAATCGGCCGTTGCTGGTTCAAGCCAAGCATTAATAAAATCATAAAACTTGTCTTCAGATCCGGGTGAATTGGCCAGATTGACAAAACCGCAAACCCAGCTTGATGATCCTTCGGCCGTGTCGCGCTTCATGGCAATGGGGTGCCCTTCAGCCGTCATTGTAGAAAATGTTTCATTCCATGCCCAAGCCAAATACACCTCGCCGCTTTGCATCAACTGCGCGAGGGATGCGCCATCAGACCAATAGGCCCGTACATTTGGGTGGACTTTGCGCAGGAAATCAGATGCGGCTTTGAATTCGGCGTCGGTGGCCTTGGTCCAATCGGTAACACCTGTGGCCAAAAAGCCTAAAGCATAGGCGTCATCTAGATTATCGCCCACGGAAATGCGGCCTTCGTTTTTCGGATCGGCAAAGGCTTGCAAGGACGCCACGTCAGCATCGGTTAAAAGTTCGGTGTTATAGGTGGTGGCGGTATTACCCCAATCTATTGGCACGAAGTAATTCTGGCCATCTTTTTTGAAGGCTTCGATGTCGCGGAAACCGGGTTCTAACTCATTCCAGCGCGTGATGCGCGAGGTGTCAAGTGGGTCAAGCAGACCTGCTTCGATCCATTTTGGGATCGACTGCGAACAAGGATGCGCTGCGTCTGCCTTAAAGCCCGAGCGCAGTTTTTGAAAGGCTTCTTCCTCATCCCCGAAAAAAGCGAAGGTTGGGGCATCGCCATTTTTGGCGGTATAGGTGGTAAAGAATTCAGGATCTTCATAACCTGCCCAGTCAAATACGACCAGATCAGCATCAGCGGCAAAGCTGGTTGTGGCTGCGAAGAGTGCGGTGGCGAGCAAAGCGCCTGCAGTTTTATAATGATACATATGTCACTCCTGGTTGGTTGGTGCTATTCCTTAGCTATGGGTGTTTGCCATATTTCAAAGGCTAAACTGTTAATAGCCTTGACTCAAGATTTAATTGAGCGCTCAAATATAATTATAAAAAAACCAACCGAAAGCCATCATGACACGTGATCCAAGCCATGATATTTTATTTCAACCGTTGAAAATTGGCCCTGTTGAGACGAAAAACCGCTTTTACCAAGTGCCGCACTGCTCGGGCATGGGCTGGCGCAGGCCGCGCGCTTTGGCGACGATGCGGGGGGTGAAGGCTGAGGGGGGCTGGGGCGTAGTGAATACTGAGTTTTGCTCGGTCCACCCAACTTCTGATAATGATGCCTATCCCTATGCTGCCCTTTGGGACAATGACGATATTCGCGCGCATCGCCTGATGACCGATGCCGTGCATGCGCACGGTGCGCTGGCGGGAGTTGAGCTTTGGTTGGGCGGTGGAATGGTTACAAATTTTGGCACGCGCCTGCCCGCCCTTGGCCTACGGGACCGCCCCCAAACAGACAGCAGCGTGCTACATCCGGGCCAAGCGCGCAAAATCGACAAGCAAGATATCC
>DPZQ01000132.1 GCA_003536295.1 Rhodobacter sp.
CGGTGCGGTGGGGCTTTTGCATGACCTTTCAGATCTGATAGCAGGCCTAGCGCAAGAGGGAGATCTGATCTTGATGCTGGGCACCTGTAATGGGCATTTGGGCCAGTCAGCGCTTTTGGCCGAAGCCTTTGGTTTGCAAACAGGCGACGCTCCCTTTGTTGACCTAGCGGCCGAGCGGCGCAATGGCACATTTATACGAGACAATCGCAAATTCTTGCGCGCAGTCACCGATATTGCCGACGGTGGGTTGGCCTTAGCGGTGTTTGAGATGGCACACGTGGCCAAGATAGGCTTTGCGATCGACAGCAGCGACATAGGCCAACTTTACGGTGAAGATCAGGCGCGCTATGTGATTGCCTGCCCTGAGGATGGTTTGACCGCTTTGCAAAAAGCCGCAACCGCTGCGCAAGTCCCTTTGAGCGTCATGGGCCGCTTTGGTGGGAAAACCGCCTGTTTTGGGACCCAGTGTGCTCACTTTGACGCCTTGGCCAATCTTTATAAAACAAGCTTTAGTGCGGCAATTCAGGTGTAAAAAGAAAATCTAAGGGTGAAATTATATATGGCTACTTGCAGCATAATAAATTGCGCCTTACATTTATCTAAGAAAAGGAATTTCCATGGCTATAGAAGCACAAGAAATTGAGAACTTGATACGTGCAACCTTTCCAAATGCCCAGATTGCCATTTCTGATCTGGCGGGTGATGGTAATCACTGGGCTGCAGAAGTGACGGACGAAAGTTTTAGAGCCTTAAATCGCGTGCAACAGCAGCGCGCGGTCTATGCCAGCCTTAAAGGTAAGATGGACGGGCCCAATGGCGTCTTACACGCTTTGGCCCTGACCACAAAAATCCCGAAATAAGCGCCAGATAGGACATATTATGACCGACGCTACTAAAACCATCACCGATATAATCACCAAAAATTCCGTTGTTCTTTTCATGAAAGGCACTAAATCCATGCCACAATGTGGCTTTTCCAGCCGTGTCGCAGGGGTTTTGAATTTCATGGGGGTTGATTTTGCGGATGTAAATGTCTTGGCGGACGCTGACTTGCGTCAAGGGATCAAAGACTTTTCAGATTGGCCCACCATTCCACAGCTTTATGTCAAAGGCGAATTTGTGGGCGGTTGTGACATTATCACCGAAATGACCATTTCGGGCGAGCTTGACACCCTTTTCACACAACACGGTATAAGCTTTGATAAAGACGCGGCCAACAAAATCCGCGAAGCAAACGCGGAATAGCGTCTAAGTCTGTTGCCAAAATAAAAAAGCGCGCTCCGTTTTTGGCGCGCTTTTCGTTTCAATCAAATGTGTCGGCCAAAGATTCTGCACGTGCCGCGATTTCAGCCAACGTTTCAACAAGTTCACCAGGAACCACGGGGACTTCGACCCGTGTAGGTGTCGCGGCTTTCTCTTTTAAAACCCGCAATTCATCTTCCAAAGTTGCGGCCTTATCGGCCAACATCAGCCCTGCCATCAACAGCATACGATCTGCAGGCACGCGACCTAGCTGGGTAATCAGGGGTTGCGCTTCGCGGTCGTAGATGGTTGCGGCAGAATGTAAGAACTGCTCCTCCCCCGCTTGACAGGCGATCTCAAACTTACGACCACCAATTGATATTGTAACCTCAGGCATTTGGCACCTCGGAATTCAAAATAGGTTGTAAAGCAGCCACAATTTGGGTTAGCTCAAGACGGTCTTTATTGCGCTCAACCTCAAGGGCGGCCAGCTCTTCGGCCATGGATTGATTGATCAAATACCCATCAACAGTGCCCTGAGAAATCTGCGCGCGCATCATCGTTATGTGGGCCCGAAGTGTGGTTACTTGAGCTGATTGCCTTTGCAGCTCGCGGCCTTGGGCGTCAAGTTGTAGGGTAAGCTCTTGAATGGTTTCTTGAGCCGCTTGCGCATCGTTGCGCGCTATATAAGATGCTGTTTCCAGCTTGCCCTCAAGTGCTGCCACCGCGCCGCTTTCACTACTAGCCGCACTCGCCTCATCCATGAGCCCACTGGCTTTTGAATGTGCTTCAAGCCCGCGCTCAATTCGGTCAAGCGCCTTGGTAATCCGACTTTCCAACTGTGCGATCTGCATCATGATTTTGCCCTTGGATCTTTTTTCGTTTGAACCGATAAATGCCCTGTATTTTGGCCCAAGCGTGTTAAAACTATTGTGATCAAAATTTGTCCGATGTGCAACCATTCATGGCAAAAAATGCATCTTTGCTTAAAATATCACTCTAAAGTCTGATTTTATTTCTATTTGCACCGGATAGTGGCTACCCTCGCTTGATCTTATTGCTCAGGATGGTATTTGAACGCATAGTAATCAAGCCTAGTCGTGCTGACTTCGCCCTAATTAAGGATATTTGTGTGGATATTTCCAGCTTGCGCACCGCCCACCCCGACCATTGGAAAAAAGCCTGCGCTATTCGTGTACTGACGCTTGACGCGGTAGCTGCGGCAAATTCGGGCCATTCTGGCATGCCCATGGGCATGGCGGATGTGGCGACGGTTTTGTTCGAAAAACACATGAATTTCGATGCATTCGCCCCAAATTGGCCCAATCGTGATCGATTTATTCTATCGGCGGGTCATGGATCGATGCTGATTTACAGTCTTTTGCACCTAACAGGCTATGCTGATTGCACGCTGGAGCAGGTGAAGAACTTCCGCCAATGGGGTGCTAAAACAGCAGGTCATCCAGAATACGGCCATATGAGCGGTGTCGAAACCACTACAGGCCCCTTGGGTCAGGGCATTTCGAACGCCGTGGGTTTTGCGATAGCTGAAGAATCTTTGCGAGCGCGCTGGGGTGCTAAGGTCATCGACCATTTTACCTATGTGATCGCGGGCGACGGCTGTTTGATGGAAGGTGTCAGCCAAGAGGCCATCAGCCTTGCGGGCAAACATAAATTGTCACACTTGATCGTGCTTTGGGACAATAATGGCATCACCATTGATGGCAAAGTCTCAATTTCTGATATCACCGACCAAAAGGCGCGATTTGCGGCTTCGGGCTGGGATGTGTTTGAGTGTGACGGGCATGACCCTGTTGCCATCGATGCTGCTCTTACAGCGGCCAGAACCTCGGCGAGACCTGCACTGATTGCTTGTGCCACGCACATTGCACTGGGATCCTCGGCGCAAGATACTTCAAAGGGCCACGGCGCATTGACCGACGCACAGCTTATAAAAGACACACGTGCCGCTTACGGATGGGAGCATGCACCCTTTGTTATTCCAGCCGACATTAAATCAGCATGGGAAGCTATTGGTTCAAAAGGAAAAAAACTGCGCGCCAAATGGGAGGCTGGTTTTGCAGGCCTGTCGGCCACCAAGCAGGCTGAATTTGCACGCATATTTGCAGGCGATATGCCCACGCGTCTGTCACCTGCTTTGCGCAAATTAAAGAAAATGGCATCCGAGACCACCCCAAAAGTCGCGACACGGCGAGCTTCGGAAATGGTACTTGAGGTAGTCAATCCCATTTTGGGCGAAACAATAGGCGGTTCAGCCGATTTGACCGGCTCAAACAATACTAAAACTGCTGATATGGGCGTGTTTACGCCTGACAACCGCAAAGGTCGCTATGTCTATTACGGCATCCGCGAACATGGGATGGCGGCTGCGATGAATGGTATGGCTTTGCACGGCGGAGTGCGCGCTTACGGAGGCACTTTCATGTGTTTCACAGATTACGCACGCCCGGCCATGCGGCTTTCGGCTTTGATGCGGGTGCCTACGGTCTATGTGATGACGCATGACTCAATCGG
>DPZQ01000207.1 GCA_003536295.1 Rhodobacter sp.
CAACGCATATCAGGCATTCTAAATAGACATAGACGAATCGCCACAAAATTGTCATAAACACGAAACGTAAAGATCAAAAAATACAAGAGCAAGATTAGGAAATAGAATGGCCGATTTTATTGATGGTACCGCATTCAACTTCGAACAAGGCCAGCGTGCTCGCAAATTATTTGCAGCAGTTGTCTTAGCTGCCCTTGATGATGCGATCGCTGACGATAAGAAATATGGCAATGGTCCTGAGCAAATCGCCCGTTGGGCCCGCTCGCGTGATGGGCGTGAAGTTTTGTCTTGCGCCGGTATCGACCCGAACGAACGTGTCGTCAAAGGCCTAATGGAATTTGTGACCAAAGGTATTCGTACATCGGTTGCGCTATCGCGCGAAGAAAGTGAACGCCGGCACGCTCTGGAACTGGATCAAGCCGAAGCTGCTTGATGTTAGGACCAAACAACGGCAAAATATCAAAAAGTGCCCCATAGGGCATTTTTTGATAGACCCTAACCCCTAGACCCTGCTGGTTTCAATCTACTCGACCCGAGCCCTTTTATTAGGTAATCCAGAAGCCTGTAGTTTTCGAATAGAAATTCTACCGTTGGCACAGAACCTCGCAAGCGTACATCAAACATCAGTAGCGCACCTGACAATTTATTTACACAATACCCGCTCGCCCACCAAGATGGTGCTTGACCCTTTTAAAAATCAGGTTGATTTGCGAGATACCAACAGATTTACTCTAATAGATCAACATATCATCGACTTTAAAAAGCAACCATTTGAATTAGTCGTCCAAATAAAAATTAGTTAACAAGGTTTCAGCAGCTCAAAAATAAAAAAATTATTTATTTTCCCAAAGATTTTAGCAACTTATCTAATCTTTTGCCCTGTGCGCTCTGGGAGATGGGGGCATTTTTGACTGCATCATAATAAGTTGAAACATCATAAGTAGGCATGCCCAATCCTAAATGGTTAACGGTCAACATCCCAAGGGAAGCAAGCAATGCATAAGTGCCGCTGTAAAGACGTGATTCCGCAGATAGGCTTGCGTCTTTTGCATCAAGCAAATCTTGCTCTGCATTCAAGACATCAAGCGTTGTACGCGACCCAAGCGACGCCTCTTCGCGCACGCCATTATAAGCGATTTGTGAGGCTTCTATTTGAAGTTTTGCCGCGTCGATCCCGGCTTTCGCGACTTTTAGCGCTGACCAATTATTGGCTACGGATTGATCAACCAAAACTGCAGCTTGCCGTAAGGCTGCTTGCGCGCGATTTTGCCCATTAACCGCCAAGCGCACTGCCGACGCCGACGCCCCCCCCGCATAAATAGTTTGCGACAATGTCACTGACAATCCTGTACTATCAAGATCGCCCCCATCATCATAACCCGCCGAGGCACTGGCCTTAAGGGTTGGTCGCAGTGCTGCACGGGCGGATTGCACTCCTAAATCGGCAATTTTTGCCGTATGGCGCGCCACGGCCAAGTCAACATTACTTGCACGCGCCAAGGCAATCGCGGCATCCAACGTGTCTGGAACCTCAGGCAAGGCTGGTAAATTCACAACATCGTTAGGATAAGCACCCGTCGCCACCTTATATGCTTCACGACCAACTAAAAGGGTTCCCTCTGCAGCAGCGAGGTTCGCGCGGCTTGCAGCCAAACGTGACTGTGCAATTGCCACGTCTGTTTGGGTAATTTCACCAACTTCAAAACGGGCCTTCGCAGCATCAAGTTCCTGACTGATCAGCCGGTAGTTGTTTTGACGCAAACTGACAGTTTCCTGCGCCAAACGAACATCAACAAAGGCATTCACTGCCGTTAAAAGCACAGATTGTTCGACCCCAACTAATGTCTGGCGAGCACTTAAAATGAATTCTTGCGCAGCTGCCTTTGATAGCTTTCCACGCCCAAAATTGTAAAGTTCGATTGAGCCGCTCAGGGTCAAATAATTAGCAAAAGTATCGACATTCACCCCCGACTTTTCACCCACGTAAACCCGCGACGCGCTATAGGCAAAGATGGGACGCAAGTCAGAAACTGCAGTTGCCAATTCTTCATCCGCGGCTCGCAAAACGGTGCGATTTTGTGCAAGCAGGTTTGAATTTTTATATGCGGCGATCATAGCATCCGACAAGGATTCCGCCTTAGTCTGCTGAACCAAAAAAACCGTTAGAAAAATCAGCAAAAATGACCAAAACCGCATCTTATTCTCCAACAATGTGCTTTATAAAGCAAAAGATAGTGTTTTTCCAAACCCCAGCAAGACAGGCGCTGATGCATTGAAAGAAAAGCGCCAAGTGATCGTGGTACCCATTTTATAGCCAATGCGCGCCACGCCCAGCGCACCTTCCATAAAGATAGCCCCAATACGACCGCCCTCTTTCAACTGAGCCAAGATAGCGTCAGGAATGACTTCGACAGCACCTTGCAGCACGATCACATCATAGGGCCCATGCTTAGGTGCACCCAAAGCCAATTCACCTGTCATAATAGCGGCATTGTCTACGCCCTGCTCCGACAGGGCGCGCTGCGCTCCAGCCCCAAGACTTTCGGTTTCAACTCCAACAACCGTTTCACAAAGCCGCGCTAAAACAGCCGTTGAATATCCAAAACCACAGCCTATGTCTAAGATAAGCTCAGCAGGTTGAATATCCAAAGCGTCCAAAAGCTTGGCAAAGCTTCGCGGCTCCATCAGCACTCTTCCTCCGCCTAAATCGATATTTTCGCCCATATAAGCTGTTTCGCGTTTGTCGGCGGGCACAAAATTTTCGCGCGCTACTGCCAACATTGCGGCAATAATTGGAAATTTAGTCACGTCAGAGGGGCGCACTTGAGTGTCTACCATCATCACGCGTCGATTCGAGTAATCTGTCATATCCCACTCATCTGGTAATTAATAACTAACCTATTGGCACAGAATAAGGACAACAGCAAGAAAGCGCCAAGCAAGACAGTTTTTTTGAATGTTGGCGC
>DPZQ01000066.1 GCA_003536295.1 Rhodobacter sp.
AAGAGGCCGCTGCAGCAATGGGCGGGCAGATCACCATGCAAAGCGCGCAAGATGCGGGCAGCAGCTTTACCTTTACCGTCTCGTTGACTGGTGCCCCCGATCCGGGACCCAAAGACGCGGAGGGTTGGCTCGACCTGGCTCATTGCCTAAGGCTTTTGATAGTTGAGGATAATCTTGTCACCTTGAAACTGATGGTCGCTTTGTTGACAAAGGCAGGCCACCGCGTGACCGCCGCATCGACCGGGCAAGAGGCTATGGACGCGGCCAAGATCCAGACCTTTGACGTGATTTTGATGGATCTCTCAATGCCTGCGCTAAACGGTGTGCAAGTCTGCCAAGCTATCCGTAAAAACGGGCTAAACAAATCCACCCCCATGATCGCGGTGACGGGCCACAGCCATTCCGCCCTGGAGCGCCAATTTCTGCGCCTTATCGGTGGGGTGGTTTTGCTCAAACCTGTTAAAAAGGCCGAATTTTTAATGGCGATATCATCGGCTGTTGGCCCGCGCCTCGAGGCCGCATTACAAGAGACGATGCGCACACAAAAAAAATCTGCCTTGCCCCGAGAGGGTGCGGAAAGCGATTTGTTGGATTATGGGTTTTTTCATGAGGTAAAAACCCAAGTTGGCCCCGATGCGATTGGCAATCTGATCGCCCTTTACCTTAAAAAAACGCAAAATGCGCAAGAAAAGCTAAAGGCCTTTGTGGCGCAAGAGAACTGGCCCGAAGCGGCCTATTGGGCCCATTATATTGGTGGCGGTGGCGCAACTTTGGGGCTTTATGTTTTACACCAAGCGCTTATTGATTTCGAAACTCAGTTGGTCCAAACAGGTTCAAAAGCTGATGCCGCTGAGCTGTGCGGCCAGTGGGCTGAGCTCGACCTCTTGATCGATCGCAGCAACCAAGCCTTGCAACGCGCTCAGGGCAGTTTATAGCAAGGGCCTGTTAAACGGTGGCACATGACGATGATACGCAAATTATACGAAGAAAAATGCGCTTTTGGGCTTTTGTCAGCCGATCCGGCACAGGAAAATTTGCTGCCGATGCTGGCGCAATTGCAACAAGAGGTTCTGGCCTATGATCAGGGACAAAAAAGCTTTTTAAGACAGATCTTCCAAAAAACACACCGCGCCCCTGAGGGATTGTATATCTGGGGTGGCGTTGGGCGTGGCAAATCAATGATGATGGATTTGTTCTTTGAAAGCCTGCCCATTCATGGTAAGAAACGGGTACATTTTCATGCATTTATGCAATCTGTTCACCATGCAATGCACCGCCTGCGCCAAACGGGCGTGTCTGACGCTTTGGCCCCCGTTGCCGCCGAGATGGCCAAGGACCTCAGACTTTTGGTTTTGGATGAGATGCAAATTTCAGACGTTACCGATGCGATGATTGTGGGGCGCTTGTTTGAAAGTCTAATTAAAGCGGGTGTAGTGGTGATCACCACCTCAAACCGTGCGCCCGATGGGCTTTACCCAGACGGGTTGAACCGCGCGCTTTTTTTGCCCTTTATCGCTTTTTTGCAAACGCGCCTGCGGATCGTACATTTGCAAAGCCTGAAAGACTATCGTCAAGAAAAATTGGCAGGTGTGCAGAAATATTTCCTTCTTGGCCAGGATGGTGCATCGGCAATAGAGGCTTTGTGGCAAGCATTTGGCGGGGGTGGTGTTAATACGGGGCTTGATTTAGCCGTGAATGGCCGCGTTTTGCACCTGCCCCATTACAATAATGCAATGGCTCGTGCGGAGTTTTCAAGCCTCTGCGCCGTGGCCTATGGGCCTGCCGATTATCTGGCCATTGCACAGGCATTGCGGCTGTTGATTTTGGAAAATGTGCCGCAACTCTCGCAAGATAGTCATAATGAGGCCAAGCGCTTTGTGACGTTGATCGACGCACTTTATGAGGCTAAGACCCGTTTGATTATCTCAGCCGCAGTACTCCCAGCTGATCTTTATGCCGCAGGGCGTGGCGCCTTTGAGTTTGAGCGGACCGCCTCGCGGTTGATGGAAATGCAAAGTGATCAATGGGGCAAAGACGCAGTTTAAAGCATTTGCCACAGTAAACGCCCTGCAAGTAGAGTTGAGGTCACAACCAACAATGGTTTAATCACCCGTACACCAACCTGCATTGCAATGCCAGACCCAACCCGAGCGCCGATAATCTGCGCCACTCCCATGGATAGGCCCAAGCCCCAAAGTGGCGCGCCGTGCAGAGCAAACACTAGCAAGGACCCAAAATTTGAAGAAAAGTTCAAAAGTTTGGTATGGGCCGTTGCTTTCAACACGCCAAACCCAGCCAAAAGTACAAAGCCAATCATATAAAAGGCCCCAGCCCCGGGCCCAACAAGTCCATCATAGGCCCCGATAAAGGGCACAAAAAACGCCGTGAAAGCAGGAGCCGAAATGCGGCGGGTTTTATCCTCATCGGTAAGGCCAGGTTTAAGTGCAAAAAAAAGCGCAATGGTGATTAAGATAATGGGTAAGCCAAGGCGCAGCCCCTCGGTCGGGATCATCCCAATCGCTAGGGCCCCCAAAGCCCCCGCACCAAAGGCTATGCTGGCGGCCAAAATTTGACTACCCAGCTCAACATGGCCCGCGCGACTATAGGAATAAGCGGCCGTGGCCGCGCCAAAACAGCCTTGTACCTTATTGGTGGCCAAAGCGCTGATCGGATTGATGCCGGCCAAAAGCAAAATGGGCAAGGTGATAAGCCCGCCGCCGCCTGCGATTGCATCAACTAGCCCCGCTAAAAAAGCTGCAATCACCAACAGGGTGTACATCTGGATTGTCAGGTCAAAAATCATGGAATTGTCCAATCTCATACCCTTGGATATAGAGCAGAGAGGTCAAATCACCGTAGTTGACACGCAAAGAACATTGCGCCGCAACCGAGGGTTTGGCATGCACCGCCACGCCCATGCCAGCAATGTGCAACATACCCAAATCGTTTGCTCCATCTCCCACCGCGATCACATCTTGCGCGGTCAGGCCACGTGCGGTGATGATGTCGTTAAGGGCGGTTACCTTGGCTTCTTTTCCCAAGATTGGTAGGGCAACCCTGCCTGTGAGTAAGTGGTCTTTCATCAACAGCACATTGGCCCGATTTTCGTCAAAGCCCAATATTTGGGCTATATGTGCAGTGAAATCTGTAAATCCACCCGACACAAGTGCCGCATAGGCCCCATGATGGCGCATGGTCGAAACAAGCTGCGACGCCCCTGAGGACAGGGTGATGCGCTCACTTATCACGGTTGCGATGACACTTTGGGCAAGGCCTTTAAGCAGAGCGACCCGCTCATTTAGCGCGGTTTCGAAGTCAAGCTGCCCATCCATTGCACGGGCCGTGATATCAGCTACTTTTGCACCAATACCGGCATGTGCAGCTAATTCATCAATACATTCTTGGCCAATCATCGTGCTGTCCATATCGGCCAAAAGCACGGATTTGCGGCGTCTTTTGGCAGACACGATCAGAAGATCAATGCCAATGGCTTGCATCTCTTGCCAAACATCTTCGTGATTTGAGGGTACAGTATCGACCCCAAATTCCGCCGCAACCGCGGGGTTTAACCATTTGGGATTGGTGCCCCCCCAAGCATTCGAAAGCGCAATGACCACGGCCCAATCAAGATTTGCACGAGCCGGATGGGTTAAAAGTACGACAATGGACATCTCAGTTTCCAATAGGCGGCAAGAGGAAGAATTTTTTAAACTGTAGCGCCTCATAGGCCAGATTTTGGGGTTGCGCCAGATGTCATGCAAGATTACTGCAGGAGGTGGGACACCCCTCCCCAACGAGGGGCATTTATCTGTGAGGATACCATGTCAGATCTAAAAGAACCGGCCGCGCGGCCGAAAAATGCGCGTTTTTCTTCTGGCCCTTGTGCCAAAATCCCCAATTTTTCGCTTGATATGCTTGCTGATGCCCCTTTGGGTCGTTCGCACCGCGCTGAGGCTGGAAAAGGAAAACTAAAAGAAGCGATCACACTGACGGCCCAGATTTTAGGGGTGCCTCAAGGATACCGAGTGGGAATCGTTCCAGGCTCGGACACGGGTGCTGTTGAAATGGCCATGTGGTCGATGCTGGGCGCACGCCCTGTTGAGATGTTGGCTTGGGAATCCTTTGGGGAAGGCTGGGTCATAGATGTGGTCAAACAGCTGAAACTAGATGCGACAGTGCGCATCGCATCTTATGGTGAGATTGTGGATTTCACAACCGTCGACTTTGACAAGGATGTGGTCTTTACCTGGAACGGCACAACCTCGGGAGTATGTTTACCAAATGGCAATGCTATTCCAGATACCCGCCAAGGCCTAACCATCTGCGACGCCACCAGCGCCGCCTTTGCGATGGATCTGCCTTGGGATAAGTTAGATGTCGTAACTTTTAGTTGGCAAAAAGTTTTGGGTGGAGAAGGGGCGCATGGCATATTGGTTCTGTCGCCGAGCGCGGTTGAGCGCCTTGAATCCTATAAGCCAGAGTGGCCATTGCCCAAGATTTTCCGTCTCACCAAAGGTGGAAAATTGATCGAAGGTATTTTTGAGGGTGAGACGATCAATACCCCTTCGATGCTGGCGGTCGAAGACTATTTGGTGGCGCTGAAGTGGGCGCAGTCCATCGGCGGATTGCCCGCTATGGTTGCCCGTGCGCGCGCCAATGCGCAAGTGGTGCATGATTTTGTCGCGGTCCATGATTGGATCGAAAATCTGGCAGTTGATGCGGCGACACGCTCGAGCACGTCGGTTTGTTTGAAATTCACTGATGCGCGTATTTTGGATAGTGCCGCTTTTGCAAAAGCGGTTACCAAACGCCTTGAGGGTAAAGATGTCGCTCTTGATATTGGCGCTTACCGTGATGCGCCTCCGGGCTTGCGGATTTGGTGTGGCTCAACGGTTGAGGCGACGGATGTTGCCGCGCTGATGCTGTGGCTGGCGTGGGCTTTCGAAGTCGAGATTGCAAAGCTTTGCGCCTAACGCGCCCGGCTATCCCCTTTCATTCCCTTAGATAGGAGCCCAAAATGGCCCCCCGTGTTCTTGTATCAGACGAACTTTCCGAAACCGCCGTTCAAATCTTTCGTGATCGCGGTATTGAAGTAGATTACATGCCTAAACTTGGCAAAGACAAAGAAAAATTGGCGGAAATTATTGGACAATATGATGGTTTGGCCATTCGTTCGGCCACCAAAGTGACCGTTAAGCTTTTATCCTTAGCCGACAATCTAAAAGTAGTTGGTCGTGCGGGTATCGGCGTCGACAATGTCGATATTCCAGCAGCGTCGAAAAAAGGCGTGATCGTGATGAACACGCCTTTTGGTAACTCAATCACCACTGCAGAACATGCTATTGCTATGATGTTTGCCGTGGCACGTCAGATTCCTGAGGCCTCACACTCTACCCATGCCGGCAAATGGGAAAAATCCCGCTTCATGGGGGTTGAGCTTACGGGCAAAACCATTGGCGTCATCGGCGCGGGCAATATCGGCGGTATTGTCTGCGAACGCGCCTTGGGTTTACGCATGAAAGTCATCGCTTATGATCCGTTCTTGTCGGATGAGCGCGCTGCTAAATTGGGTGTCACCAAAGTAGAGCTTGACGATCTGTTGGTGCGGTCTGATTTTATTACCTTGCATGTGCCCTTGACCGACAAAACCAAAAACATCCTATCGGCCGAGGCTTTGGCCAAATGCAAAACAGGTGTACGGATCATCAACTGCGCGCGCGGCGGTTTGATCGATGAGGTGGCTTTGGCAACGGCCTTAACTGCAGGTAAAGTGGCTGGCGCGGCTTTAGACGTGTTTGCGGTTGAACCTGCAACCGAAAGCCCCTTGTTCAATATGCCAAATGTTGTTGTGACGCCGCATTTGGGGGCATCGACCACCGAAGCGCAAGAGAATGTCGCCCTACAAGTGGCCGAACAAATGTCAGATTACCTGCTGACAGGCGCTGTTTCAAACGCGCTGAATATGCCATCGGTCACGGCCGAAGAAGCATTGGTCATGGGACCTTGGTTGCAACTGGCAAAACATTTGGGCGCTTTTGTCGGCCAAATGACGGATGAGCCGATCAAAGCTATAAACGTGCTTTATGATGGCACCGTCTCATCTATGAATTTAGCTGCGCTGAATTGCGCGGCGATTGTAGGTATTATGAAAGCCAGCAATCCCGATGTGAATTTGGTTTCTGCTCCGATTGTCGCGCGCGAACGTGGCATTCAAATCTCGACCACCAAGCAAGAAAAAACGGGCGTTTTTGACGCGTTTATCAAACTGACCGTCGTAACTGAAACGCGCGAACGTTCGGTTGCGGGGACCTGTTTTTCAGATGGTAAACCGCGCTTCATTCAGATTAAAGGCATTAATATTGATGCTGAAATCGGCGAACACATGCTTTACACTACCAACGAAGATGTGCCCGGGATCATCGGTCTTTTGGGCATGACGATGGGGAAAAGTGGCGTCAATATTGCGAACTTTACCTTGGGGCGCTCGGGCGTTGGGCAAGATGCGATTGCGATCCTTTATTTGGATCAAGTCATTGACCCTAAAGTGATTGAGACGCTTGAAAACACAGGGCTTTTCCAGCAAGTTAAAGCCTTGGAATTTGAGGTCAATTAAAGAGTTTTATATCAAAGTCACCTGAAAGGGTTAAGATGCGCAACTATGCAATTGGCGATATTCATGGGCATCTTGCGTTGCTTGAAGAAGCACATGCTCTGATTGCGGCGGATAGGGCCTTAACCAATGACCAAGTCGCCCCCATCGTTCATGTGGGCGACTTAGTTGATCGTGGGCCTAATGCTAAAGGTGTGATTGCCTATTTGGCACAAGGGATGGCACAAGGCGCGCCTTGGGTCGTGCTTAAGGGTAACCATGATCGGATGTTTTCGTTATTTCTTGACGATTTTAAAGCCCGCGACCCGCGTTTGCGCGCTGAGCTTAGCTATCTGCACCCGCGCATTGGGGGTGGGACAACGCTGGCCTCTTACGGGATTTTAAACGGTGCTGATCGCCCCATTGCCCCCGTGCATGCCGAAGCCATCGCCGCCGTGCCCCAAGCGCACCGCACCTTTTTGGCCGCCTGCCCCTGCTTCTTCCAGCGCGGCGAGGTGGTCTTTGTCCATGCAGGCCTGCTCCCTGGCACAGCGCTTGCGGCGCAAAGCGAAGATGACCTTATATGGATCCGCGAGCCCTTTTTATCTGACCCGCGTGATCATGGCCATTTGGTGGTGCATGGGCACACGGCTCTTGAGGCCGCGTTCCATTATGGAAACCGCGTCAATATAGACAGTTCTGCTGCCTATGGTGGCCCTCTAACGGCCGTGGTGATTGAGGGGCGCGCCGTCTTTCATTTGACTCCAAAGGGCCGCCGCCGCCTGCTGCCCAAAGATATTGCAGCCTAACGGTCTTTGTTAAAGTTTGCTTCACTTTATTAGCCCACAAATAAAGCTGATGCCAAAAGGCTATTGTTTTTCTGTAGATGGACTATTGAGCGCGACTTGCCGGTGAGGGGCGCGCCCGTTTGGCGACGGAACGTTTTTGGAACATAAGGAAAGCGAACTTATGCCGCCAATGAAAAACTGATGCTGCACGCGCGCTACCTGACTGTCCATGCGGTGAAATCGCAACAGGCACAATTCTTGGTTGTGGGGTTTGACCATTTAATGATCAAACTGCTGAAAAAAGATCAATAGAAGATGTGATTTTGTAATTCACCCTGGCAGGAATCCTGCTTATTTTAACATAAGGGGTGCTCTAATCTTGGGCGCGGCGTATAAAAATAAATTGCGCGTCGGATGAGCGTTCTTTGCTAAACAGATAGCCTCCCGTGGTGAAGCCGCGCAGATCATCTATGTCGGTTAAATGCCCTTGGCTAATATAGCGCGCCATCGCGCCGCGTGCCTTTTTGGCATAAAAACTGACGATTTTTGTTGTGCCATCGCGCTCTTCCAAGAAAACGGGCGTCACTACTTTGAGCTTCAGCGTGGGCAGATCGACGGCGGAAAAATATTCTTGCGAGGCGCAGTTTACCAAGATTTTACTTTGCGTGGCGATGGCGGCCTTGTTCAACTCTTGCGACAAAAGACCACCCCAATAGGCATAAAGATCATGTCCACGCTTTGAGATAAGACGGCTGCCCATTTCCAACCGATAGGGGGCAATCGTGTCAAGGGGGCGTAAAAGACCGTAAAGGCCCGACAGAATGCGCAAATGATCTTGCGCCCAAATCAGCGCATCTGTGTCCAGTGTTTTCGCCTCAAGGCCGGTATATGTGTCACCAGCAAACATAAATGCAGCCACATAAAGAGTTTGATCTGAGCCATATCGGCTGAAACGGTCTTTGTTTAGCTGCGCCAAAGGCTCCGATATTTTCATCAAATCGCGTAAATCACCACAGCTGAGCTCGCGTGAAATTTTGGCCAAAGCATCAGCTGAAGTTTGCAAAGCGGGCTTGCTCAAGGGCAAAGTGCTCGGTAAATCAACCGTGGTTTCGTTTAATTTTTTGGCGGGTGAAATGACGGTTAGCATAAATTTCTCCTTCCCCTTCTGCTAGGCAGCATTGGGCAAAAGTAAAGAGGTTGAGGCGCTAGGCTTTGGAGTATTGGTTGATAATGTCTAAAAAAGCAGTGCCAAAACGCTCAAGCTTTACAGTACCCAGTTCGGCGGTGCGGTCAAGTTCGGCCAATGAGCAGGGGCGGCTTTGCGCTATTTTGCGCAAGCAGCTAGGCGACAGGCTAAGGGGCTTATCAATTCCGTTTAGACCCCGCGCAAGATCACGGCCTACTTCGGCAAGCGCATCATAAAGGGCCCCTGCCTCTTGCCCTATTAATTTGCGCCGCGCTGGGTGCACGGGTTCGGGGCGGGCACCGGTGATCACTTCAATAAAAGCATGCGCATAGCTTTCTAATTTTTTAGCCCCTACGCCAGAGATATTGCGAAAATCATCCAGATTTTGCGGGCGCTTTTGTGCCATTTCGATCAGAGTTTTGTCGGCAAATATAACATAGGCGGGCACATTTTGTGTTTGGGCTATGGCGCGTCTTTTCGCCTTAAGCGCTGACAAAAGCGGCGCATCTTCGTCGTCAACTTGGGTTTTGACGACCAAGCTGGACCCTTCGGTTACCAACGTATCTTTGCGAAAAGTGATCGAGGTTTCGCCGCGTAAAATAGGGCGAGCGGCGTCTGTCATGCGCAAAGCTCCATGGCGATCGGTATCAGGGCGCACCAGATCGCGGCCCATCATTTGGCGGAAAACCGCTCCCCAAATAGCTTTTGAGAGATCACGACCCGCACCAAAGGTTGGTAAAGCATCGTGCCCGCGCTCGCGCACTTTGGGGGTAAGCGAGCCGGTCAAAATATCGATCAAATGCCCTGCTCCAAACCATTCTTCGGTGCGCAGCATTGCCGAAAGCGCCTTGCGCACCGCGTCGGTCGCGTCAAACAAAAGAGCGGGCCGATCGCAAAGATCGCAGTAGCCGCAAGGGGCGCTGTCTTCTCCAAAATAGGACAGTAGCGCTTGTCTTCGGCACGATATGGCCTCGGCCAACCCCAAAAGTGCGTTTAGTCGGCCGTGATCGGCATCTTTGCGCGGACCTGGGGCGATGCCCTCGTCTATTTGGTTTCGGCGCAGACGGATATCATCTGATCCATAAAGAGTTAGGGTTTCTGCGGCAGCCCCATCACGCCCAGCGCGGCCGATTTCTTGATAATAAGATTCAATCGATTTGGGCAAATCTGCATGGGCTACCCAGCGAATATCAGGCTTATCAATACCCATACCAAAGGCGATTGTTGCCACCACAATCAGCCCATCATCTTGCTGAAAGCGAATTTCAACTTCGCGCCGATCGTCTGCTTCCATACCGCCATGATAGTGACAGGCCGCATGACCCGCCGTGCGCAGAGCTTGGGTGAGGGTTTCTGTTTTTGCTCTGGTGCCGCAATAAACGATGCCTGATTGCCCGCGCCTTTGCTGCGCAAAACGCAAAATTTGCTCGCGCGGCTTGTCTTTAACTTGAAAGGCCAGGTGAATATTGGGCCGATCGAAGCCGCGCAAAAAGATCTCCGGGTGTGCGCCGTCAAAAAGCCGCATCACGATCTCGGCGCGAGTTTCTGCGTCGGCGGTGGCCGTGAAGGCGGCCAACGGCACGCCAAGCGCGCGGCGCAATTCACCAATGCGCAGATAATCGGGGCGAAAATCATGGCCCCATTGGCTGACGCAGTGCGCTTCATCAACCGCGATAAGGGTGGCGTTATAACGCCTTAGCATCTGCAAGGTTGCCCCTGATGCCAACCGCTCTGGCGCCATATATAAAAGCCGCAAACGCCCTTCATCTAGGGCTGCGAACACTTCTTCGTTTTCATCTTCGCGGTTGGCTGAGGTTAGGGCTCCCGCCTCAACTCCTAAGGCGCGCAGGGCTCGCACCTGGTCACGCATCAGCGCGATCAACGGTGAAATTACCACCGTAAGACCCGTACGACATAGGGCAGGAAGTTGAAAGCAAAGGCTTTTGCCGCCGCCGGTCGGCATTATAGCTAAACAGTTCTTGCCCATAATTACGGCAGCCACAATTTCTTCTTGACCCAAGCGAAACTCTTGAAAGCCAAAAACACTGTCTAAAATGGCTTTAGGGTCCGCCATTTCGATTCCAGAGGTGATCACCATGCCTGGGCTGCTATTTTGGTGCGCTAATGAGTCGGCCGTCAAATGAACATAGGTGCATTATTGATCAAAATGATCCGCGCGGCGTATATAGCCAAAAGCGCAACCAAAGGGGCCAGATCAATCCCTCCCAAATTCGGCAAAAAGCTGCGCAAACGAGCGTAGGTAGGTTCCAAAAGCCTGTTCACACCGTACCAAATCTGGCCCACCAAAGGTTGGCGCAGATTCAAAACTTGGAAATTGATCAGCCAACTCATCACAATATGGGCTAAAATCACAAACTGCGCCAGATCCAGCAACATCAACAAAATCTGCAAAATCGAGGTCATTAACATCTCCTAAAATCATCTTCCTCACAGGTAAACCCGCCCCCAGCAAAGGGCAACTGCTTTGGTGCAATTTTACGCCACTTTCGAAGTTTACTTGACCTATGGCGGCAATCTTGGCACTTCAGGGTTAAGGAGTGTGTGATGTATCCATTTTTGCGCTTGGGCTTTCATATGATCAGCGCAAGTTTCCGCCAGCCGCTAAATCTATATGAGTGCCATATCAGCCATCATCTTTGCTGGCCCCATGATCTTGATCTATGGGGTGAGCTGAACAATGGGCGCACCTTGACTCTGTTTGATTTGGGGCGCGTGCCGATGGGGCGGCGCATGGGGCTCCGCAAAATTTTGTTAGCACGGGGTTGGAATATCACCGTTGCGGGCAATTGTACCCGCTATCGCAAGCGCATCACGCTATTTAATCGGCTTGAAATGCGCAGTCGCCTTTTGGGCTGGGATGATAAGTTTCTTTATATAGATCAAAGTCTTTGGCGCGCGGGTACCTGTACTACGCAGTTGGTAGTGCGTCATGCAATTTTCGATAAAAACGGCATCATTTCCCCCCAAAGGTTAATGGATGCCTATGCAGGCCCACAGGTGCCGCCCGAGTTGCCCGCTTGGGTGCAAAGCTGGTCACAGGCAGAATCCTTGCGCCCTTGGCCACCACAAGATTAAGATCGACTAAATGGCCCTAGTCACAAAAGGATCGAAGGAAATATGACCCGTTCCGCCACGCGCAAACCAATTTGGGGTTGGTATTTCTTTGATTGGGCAAGTCAGCCCTATTCCAC
>DPZQ01000068.1 GCA_003536295.1 Rhodobacter sp.
CCTATAATACCAAAAGCATGTTCAATACCGTGCATTTGAAGTGTTTTAACAAAGGCTTCTTCGGTTGTCATTCGCATGGGGTCTCTCCGATATTCGAAATTTATAGTTTGTTTTAGGTACATTTTTGGGAAATTCTTATGTCCAAAAAATTTGCTTATTTATATCCAGATTATCGCAAAGCTGCCGCAATCAGCGCTATGCCGGGCGCGATTTTACCGATCGCGATCGAGGAATAAGCCAAACGGTAACAGTTTTGCGGCACGAAACTACCTCGTGCGGCATCAAAAAACCCCTGCCCAGGTTCAATCAAAACACCGTCTTGACGCAAGCGCGTTGCTAAAACCTCGGTATCAACCCCCTCAGGTGCTTGCATCCAAATGCTAGATCCTCCAAATCCCCCCTGCCCTGCAACGCTTAACCCTTCGGCGGCGATTGCGTCATCCATCACTTGCCGCCGTCGCTTAAAAGCAGATTTCATGCGATTGATCATTGCATCATAATGACCAAGTGAAAGAAAGTATGCCGCCGTACGCTGCACATGTCCGGGCGGATGGCCCAACACCGTGGCACGCAACGCACGGGCTTCGCGGATAAAGCTTTCAGGGGCAACAATATACCCCATCCTTAACCCTGGAAAAATCGACTTTGAAAAAGACCCTACATAGATCACCCGCCCATCCCCATCGAGGGACTTGAGCGATGGGGACGCGGGTTTGAAAAAAGACATTTCAAATTCATAATCATCTTCAATGATCACAAAATCTTGGTCATTTGCCGACTTGAGCAGCGCTTCGCGGCGAGAAAGTGGCATGGTGGCGTTGGTGGGGCAATGGTGGCTGGCGGTGGTTATTACCACATCGACTTGGGTCGGTATATCTTGAGGCGGCAGGCCAAATGAATCTACATCGACAGCAGAAATAGTGCAGTCCATCTGATCTAAAATGCGGCGAAAACCTGGATAACAGGGGTTTTCCACTGCCGCATGACGCCGCGCCCCGTCGTTTTGCCTCGAGAGTAAAAGCTGGGCAGAAAGCCAAAGCGCATTTTGTGCGCCCATTGTCAACAATACCTCATCTGCGCGCGCATCAATTCCGCGCCGTGGCAAAATATTGCGCAAAATATATTCAATCAATAGGGGATCATCGCGCTGATAATAGTCCGAGGTAAGTGAGTCAAAATCACGTTTTCCCAAAGCCCTAATCGCGCAATGGCGCCAATTTTGATGATCAAACAAGCTGGCATCGGGTTGGCCATAGATGAAACTATATGGATAGGCCTGCCAATCAGTGGGGCGCGCGATTGCTGGGGCTTGTGAATAGCGTCTTTGGGTCAGATGGTCATAGTTCAACCCTTTGTTGCGTTGTCGCTTAGGGGTTGTTACATCTAAATGCACGGGCGCTGAAAATGAGACGAAATAGCCAGAGCGCCCCTTTGAAGTTAAGTAATCTGACGACATCAGATCGGCATATGCCAGCGTCACGGTGATGCGACTGATAGAAAGATGGAGCGCCAAAGCCCGTGATGAGGGTAACCGCTCACCCGCACGAAATCGCCCAGACAGAACCCCATCGGTGATCATTTGGCGAATTTGTTGCTGCAACGTGCCTGGGATGGCGGGCTTGAGGTAAAAGCTTTCTACGGGAATAGACATATTAGCCTTAAATTGACTTTAATCTGGACGTAATTCCAGCTTGTTCGTACAAAAAATAAAAAAAGGACCAAATGGCCCTTTATTTATTATGATTTTAGCCAAAGACTTTTATCAAAGCCTTATCAATGCCATCTGTAATCTCATCAATATCATTGGCCGAGGCTATTAAGGCCGGCGACAGGCAGAGCGTATTATTAAAGCCTGGCAAACTACGATTGGTCATACCAATGATCAAACCTTGCGCCATACAATCAGCCACCACGGCCGCTACCATTTTTTCATCGGCTGGTTCTTTAGTCTGACGATCAGACACAAGTTCTGCTCCACAAAACAGGCCCTTGCCGCGCACATCGCCAATCACCTTATGCTTTTCGGCCAGCCCATGCAGATTATTCATCAAGCGCGCGCCCATGGTGAGGGTGTTTTGCAGCAGATTTTCATCCTCAATAATGCGCATATTTTCCAAAGCGGCTGCAGGACCAGACGCACAACCACCAAACGTTGAGATGTCGCGAAAATAGCTCATCGGATCGCTTGGATTATCTTTGAACATATCAAAGACCGCCTCGGTGGTCACCGTGCAGGAGATAGCCGCATAGCCCGAAGCAACACCTTTGGCCATGGTCACAAAGTCAGGTTTGACCCCATAATTTTGATATCCGAACCAAGTGCCTGTGCGTCCAAGGCCGCAAACCACTTCATCAATATGAATTAAGATATCGTATTTGGAGCAAATTTCTTGAACACGCTGCCAATATCCCTCGGGGGGCGTAATCACGCCGCCGCCCGCAGTTACAGGTTCAAGACAGATTGCGCCTATCGTGTCAGGGCCTTCACGCAAGATCACATCTTCAATGGCATTGGCCGCAGCAATCCCGTAACTTTCAGAATCTGGATATTGGTTACGATACTCCAAGCAGTGCGGCACTTCCACAAAACCGGGGGTTAGCGGACCATATTGCATTACCCGTTGGGGTTGGCCACCAGCGGACAGTGCGGTGATGGTGGTGCCGTGATAATCGCGTTCGCGGTAGAGAATTTTGTATTTTTTACCACCATGATGGCGATGCGAAATTTGCCGCACCATTTTAAAGACTTTTTCGTTCGCCTCGGAACCAGAGTTTGAATAATAAACCCGGGACAGGCCAGGCATTTTTTCTATAAGCTTCTTAGCAAAAAGTGACCCCGGAATTGAGCCTGCCGAATTAGCAAAATAGTTCATTTTTATTAATTGGTCACGTACCGCATTAGCAATAGATTCGCGCCCATAGCCAACATTTACGGTCCAAACACCACCGGAAACCGCGTCAAGATGCTCTTTTCCGCGCGCATCCCAAACCCGCATGCCCTTGCCTTCAACTATAATACGCGGGTCAATAGTTTCAAATTGTTTATGCTGGATCAGGTGATGCCAGAGATGCGCACGATCGGCATCAACGACTGCAGAAATATCATTGCTATAGGGAGCGTTATCCATGAGTAATCCTTATAAAGCAGGGCGCGTTAGCTTGGCCCGATTGGGCAATAATGACAGTTTTATCACGCCACATTATAACCAGTTCGATCATAAATATAGCGCCAATTGTATAGCATTAAAAACTTTATTTCATAGCCCTTTTTGCTCCAGCTTTAGGCCACCGAATCTCACCTTCTGATCAATATTGCACGCGTGTTCACCTACCGCGATTATTAGCACTGGTACCATAGGCCCCGCAAACCAGGCCCAAACCAACGCACTATACACCACATATATACGCAATCAACCAAGTTAGAGACTTAAACATCCAAAATCCAAACATGGGCCTCCAGATCGGAAAAAGTTTGCGCTATTAACTGCTCCAACTCTACTACCTTTTCGTTTAATCGACACTTTTT
>DPZQ01000083.1 GCA_003536295.1 Rhodobacter sp.
AGATAGCCTCTTTTAACATAGGAACGGCAAATAAAAACACCAAAATCGCGCGAATTAGCGTTTAATCGAAAAGTAATGATTGAAGAATGGGTGCAAAAATATCATAAACGCGCAATTATTAGGAGAAATACGCAGTTGGCGAAAGAAAACGAACATGCGATTGTGGATTTGTTTATCGTGGGAGGCGGGGTCAACGGATGTGGCGTCGCGCGCGACGCGGCGGGGCGCGGCCTGTCGGTGACTTTGGCCGAGATGGGCGATCTGGGTTCAGCCACCTCATCGGCCTCAACCAAACTGTTTCACGGGGGACTGCGCTATCTAGAGTATTTTAAGTTTCGCTTGGTCCGCGAATCCTTGGCCGAGCGTGAGATTTTGCTACGCGCCATGCCCCATATTAGCTGGCCGATGCGCTTTGTGCTACCCTATCAAAAAGAGATGCGCTTTGAGGAAAACACCCCTTTGTCGCGGCTTTTAGTGTTTTTCATGCCTTGGCTGAAGGGGCGCCGTCCCGCTTGGCTTATTCGGCTGGGGCTGTTTCTTTATGACCAGCTTGGCCACCGTAAGCTGCTGTTGGGAACCAGCTCGCTTGACCTGCGCCACAGCGAGGAAGGCACTCCTTTGCAAATCCGATTTGCGCGCGCCTTTGAATATTCAGATTGCTGGGTCGAGGATTCGCGTCTGGTGATCCTAAACGCTCGCGACGCCCAAGCCCGTGGCGCGCGGATTTTAAGTTATTGCAAAGTGATTTCGGCCATGCGCGACCAGGGGCTGTGGCGCATTGAGACCGAACAGGTCGAAAGCCAGATCCGCCAAACCCATTATGCGCGCCTTTTGGTAAATGCAGCGGGCCCTTGGGTGAGCGATATTATTCATAACAAAACCAACGCGCAAAGTCTTGATGGGGTACGTTTGGTGCGCGGCAGCCATATCGTCACGCGTAAACTTTACGATCATGACAAAGCCTATTTTTTGCAAGGCCTTGATGGGCGCGTTATCTTTGCCATTCCCTATGAGGGGGATTTCACCTTGGTCGGCACAACCGACGTCGATCATCCTGATCCGTGGTTAACCCCCACCTGCACAGAAGCCGAACGCTCCTATCTTTTGACCTTTGCCAACAGCTATTTTCGCAAAACCCTGACTGATAGCGATATTGTTTGGACCTATTCGGGCGTACGCCCGCTTTATGCCGATGGGGCCAAAAGTGCCAGTGCTGCGACGCGTGATTATGTTTTGAAACTTGATACGTTGGGCGGCGCGCCGATGTTAAATATTTTTGGTGGCAAGATCACCACCTATCGGCGTTTGGCCGAGGCGGCTTTGACCAAAATCGCGGATCATTTCCCGCAGTTGGGCCCAGTTTGGACCGCAGACGCCCCTTTGCCGGGCGGCGATTTTTCCGTGACGGGGTTTGAGGATCTGTTGGCTAAATTACAAGGCGACTTTCCCTTTCTAAGTCCCCTTTTGGCGCGCCGTTTACTGCGCGCTTATGGCACTCAGGCCTATGATCTTTTGCAAGGCGCGCAAGATACCCAAGCGATGGGCCAAGATTTCGGCTTTGGGCTGAGCGCCCGCGAAGTGCTTTGGCTGATGCGCCATGAATTTGTCCGAACGGCCGACGATATTTTATGGCGGCGCAGTAAGCTTGGGTTACGGCTTTCGCAAGATCAAGGAATTGCGCTCAGTGCCTTCATGTTGAATAATAAGTCAGGCATATCAGCGGCACCCTAGCGCAGTTTTAGGAGGAAGAATGCAGTATATTTTAGCGATCGATCAGGGCACCACCTCAACTCGTGCGATGATCTTTGATGAGGACCTTGGTCTGGTGGCGCAGGCGCAAGTCGAGTTTCCGCAGCATTACCCCGCCAGCGGTTGGGTCGAGCATGACCCGCTGGATCTATGGCAAACCGCCCTTGCAACGTCGCAAGCGGCTCTGGCCAAGGCTGGCATTGATGTGGAGAAAATCGCAGCCATTGGCATCACAAACCAACGCGAAACCACGATTGTGTGGGACAAGGCCACAGGTGCCCCCGTTTATAATGCCATCGTTTGGCAAGATCGACGCACCGATCAGATGTGTAAAGACCTAAGCCAAGCGGGGCTTGCGCCGTTGATTTCAAAGACCACAGGTCTGCGGCTTGACCCTTATTTCTCGGCCACCAAAGTTGCATGGATTTTAGACCGCGATCCGTCCTTGCGCGCGAAAGCCGAGGCGGGCGGGCTTTTGTTCGGCACGGTGGACAGCTGGCTTATTTGGAACCTAACGGGTGGCGCGCGTCATGTGACCGATGCCACCAACGCCGCACGCACCATGCTCTATGATATTCACCAAGGCCAATGGGCGCCTGAGATTTGCAAAAATCTGCGCATTCCCATGGCGATCTTGCCAACCGTGTTAGACTGCGCCGATGCGTTTGGCACCTGTCTGCCCCATTTTTTTGGCCGCTCTATTCCCATCTTGGGGGTCGCGGGCGATCAGCAGGCCGCCACCATCGGGCAGGCCTGTTTTGAGGTGGGGATGCTAAAATCCACCTATGGAACGGGCTGTTTCGCACTTTTGAATACGGGCGATGTGGCTGTCGCGTCGGATCATCAGTTGTTGACGACCATCGCTTATCAATTTGATGGCGTGCCCACCTATGCGCTGGAGGGCTCGATCTTTATTGCAGGGGCAGTTGTGCAATGGCTGCGGGATGGCCTTCGGGTGATTGAAACTGTCGCCCAAACCGATCAAATGGCGGGCCAAGCTGACGCGGGGCATGATGCCATTATCGTACCTGCCTTTACAGGCCTTGGGGCCCCTTATTGGCGCGCCGAATGTCGCGGCGCGATATTCGGGCTTGAACGAAACTCGGGCCCGAATGAGCTGGTAAAAGCTGCGCTTGAAAGTGTGGCCTTTCAAACTCGTGACCTGTTAGAGGCGATGCATGCCGATTGGGGCAGCGGCGTCCAAACCGTCATTCGTGTCGATGGGGGCATGGCCGCGTCAGATTATGCCATGCAGTTCATTTCCGATATTTGCACAGCCGAAGTGGCGCGACCCAAGAACCTTGAGACAACTGCAATGGGTGCGGCTTGGCTTGCGGGGTTTGAGGCGGGGATCTGTCCAGATCGGGCGACATTCGCAAAAAAATGGCGCGCGAAGGCGCATTTTACGCCGAACTTGGCCAAGAACCTAGCCGATCAGCGCTATGAAAAATGGCAAAAAGCCGTTCAGGCCACATTGGGGGCCATTTAAGCCCTCAAATGAAATGGCCCCCAATGTGGGGGCCAAAATGGAGTCTTTTAATGGATTTAGTTTAGATCGCGTGCACGGTCTGCATCGACCATGGCCTGCGCCTTTGTGGTGGCTGAGTTAAATGCATCAAGCACAGCAGGGCCGCCAGCAACATTTGTTTGGAACCAATCCATCACAGGGGCAACAGCCGATTTAAAAGCCGCTTTTTGCGCAGGGGTTGGCACATAGACTTCACCGCCAGCGTCTTTAAAGGCTGCATAGGCTGCGATCTCTTTACGCTTTGGGCTGGCAAAGGTAGCTTGTTGCAAAGCGGCAAAACCGTCTACAACCACTTGTTTTTGCGCGCCAGACAGGCTGGAAAAACGATCTTCGCCCATCCACCAAAAGGCACCCATGTATGAATGGCCATCAAGGGTTATGTATTTCACACCCGCGTCGGTGAATTTCATCGACATAATATCGGTGATGCCATTTGCGGTGCCGTCAACCACTTGTGTTTGTAATGAGGTGAAAAGCTCGGGCCATGCGATCGGGGTTGGGTTTGCACCAAGCGTGGTGGCCAAGAATTGTGGCAAGGCTGCGGGTACCGTGCGCATTTTCATGCCTGCAAGATCGGCGGGCGTCTCAACGCGTTTTTGCGTGTTGGCAAAGTTTCTCCAACCGCCTGTGTTTCCGATCGACATCAGACGAATTTTGTCACCAGAATCTTTCAACGCCATTTCGCGTATTGTTTTAGTGAAGTCGGTCTGTGTCAAAACCGCTTCGGCCACCCGATCGTCAGACATCAAATAGGGCAAGTCCAAAACTTGGATATAGGGGAACAGGCCCGCTGCCCCACCTGAGGTCGAAATATAGATATCAATTGATCCATCGGCCACGCCTGCCAAACATTCGTCGCCTTTGGCGCAAAGCTGCGTGCCAATAAACAGCTCAACTTTGATGGATCCGTTTGAGGCGTTTTCAACATAGTTCTTAAAGACCACCAAACCGTCATAGTCTTCGTCATTTTCATTTGAGTTTGCGGTCGCGCGCAGGGTGATGTCTTGGGCGATTGCCACAGCGGCGCTGCTGACTAAAACGCTTGCTAATAGTAATGACTTTAAGGATATTTTGAACATTTTTCTCTCCCAGTTAAGTTCAATTTAGTGGACGAACCCAAATAATCTTGGAACCGTCAGGCTTATTGCGGGGAAATAGGTGATTAGGAATATAATCAATATTTCCACGGTTAGAAAAGGTAACGTCGCTTTCGCAATCGTCTCAACACGCAGGCCCGACACGGATGATGTGACAAACAGCACCAAACCCATGGGAGGTGTTAACAGGCCAACCGTCAGGTTCACCGCCATGATGATGGCAAAGTGTACTGAGTCGACGCCGATTGACGTAAAAATCGGGCCCAAAATGGGGCCAAGAATGATGATCGCAGGGCCCGCGTCTAAAAACATTCCCACAATTAACAATAG
>DPZQ01000024.1 GCA_003536295.1 Rhodobacter sp.
TGGATGGCAATGGTCGTTGGGCAACAAATCGCGGTTTGCCGCGGCTTGTGGGCCATCGTCGTGGTGCCGAAGTCGTGCGAAATATTGTGATGGCTGCTCCCAGATTAGGGGTGAAATGGCTGACCCTTTATGCCTTTTCGACCGAGAATTGGAACCGCTCAACGAAGGAAATATTGGGCATTATGGCGATCTTTGCGCGCTACATTGAGCGAGAAGCCGATCGTCTGGCCATGAATGGGGTGAGAATGCGTTTCATCGGTGATCGTGACGCGCTTGAGCCGAAGTTGCAAAAGTTAATGGACGGTATAGAGGCGCGCACCGCTCATTGTTCCCTTTTAAACCTAACGGTGGCTATCAATTACGGTGGCCGCGATGAAATCACCCGTGCGGTTAAAATGCTGACACAAAAGCTAGGTTGTGGGGCGCTCAGCGCCGATCAAATCAACCAAGAAAGCTTTGCTGCCTGCCTTGATACTCAGGATCTTCCCGATCCTGATTTGGTGATCCGGACCTCGGGTGAGTTGCGCACCTCAAACTTTCTGGCTTGGCAAGCGGCCTATGCGGAATATGAATTCACACCAACGCTGTGGCCCGATTTCACCATAGATGAATTGGAGGCTATTATTTCGCGTTTTGGGAACCGGATACGCCGCTTTGGTGGAGTTTTGGCCGGATGACCAGCGAAAAGTGGCAAGATTTACGGCCACGGGTTCTGATGGCCTTTGTCATGGCGATTGTGGGCGGTGCAGCTGTTTTAAGCGGTGGATTGACCTTTAAGCTTTTGGTGTTGGGTTCATTGGCCGCGATGATATGGGAATTAGCCGAGATCACCGGCCTGGAGGCAGGTTCCAAAAAGGCATTCGCGATTGCGATTTTGTCGGTAGTATCATTGATCATGGTGGGGGAAATGTCAGGGCCGATAGCTATGCTTTGGCTTTTTGCGCCGTCGCTGGTTTTGCAGATTGGGCCCCGTAAATTACGCCTTTGGGTGTTTTTATATGGGTTTATCATCATTGCCAGCTGTTTTGGCCTGATGGCGCTACGCAATAAGTTTGGGTTTGAGGTGATCTTATGGTTGGTGGCGCTCGTTGCGGTCAGCGATATTGCAGGCTATTTTGTGGGCCGTAGCCTTGGGGGTATCAAAGTTTGGCCAAAGGTCAGTCCTAAAAAGACATGGTCTGGTACCGTAGCGGGCTGGATTGGCGCGATTTTTGTTGGCCTGGTTTTCTTCTGGATAGGGGCTGAAGGGTATGAGTTTTTGTGGCTGTCACCGCTTTTAGCCTTGTCTGGGCAAGTGGGTGATATGGTGCAAAGTGCGCTTAAACGGGCGGTTGGGGTGAAAGACAGCTCAAACCTTTTGCCAGGGCATGGGGGCTTTCTTGACCGTTTTGATGCGTTGATTTTCGCTGTATTACTGTTGTCATTTCTAAGCCATTTGATGCCTTTGCCTTTTTCGGGGGTTTGATGCGCAAAATCTCGATTTTTGGGGCTACCGGCTCTATCGGCGAAAGCGCCTTTGACCTTATTTCGCGCCAAGGCGGGCCTCTTGCGTATGAGACCGTCGCCCTAACGGGCGGGTACAATGTGGCGCGCTTGGCGCAAATGGCGGTTGAATTGCGGGCAAAATGCGTGGTCACAGCCTTTGACGCCTGCTTGCCAGAACTACGCGGCGCCCTAAACAGTTATGGCGCTCGCGCGCAATCCATCAAGGCCTCGGCAGGTGCGCAGGCGCTTATTGAGGCCGCCGATCAACCTTGTGACTGGGCCTTGTCTGCTATTATAGGTGCGGCGGGGCTTGCCCCTGGATTTCACGTGCTGCGCCATGGTGGCACTTTGGCTTTGGCCAATAAAGAAAGTTTGGTCACCGCTGGACCCATATTTATGGCAGAAAGTGCTAAATATGGCGCGACACTTTTGCCTGTAGACAGCGAACATTCTGCGATTTTTCAAACTTTGGTGGGCGAAGATATTGCTACTGTTGAACGGATTATATTAACCGCCTCGGGGGGGGCGCTGCGTGACTGGCCCTATGAGCGGCTTAAAACTGCGACCCTTGCGGATACACAGGCCCATCCGAATTGGTCTATGGGGCAGCGTATCAACGTCGATTCGGCGTCTATGTTTAATAAAGCGATGGAGATCATTGAAACAAAAGAATTTTTTAAGGTTAAGCCCGCGCAGATTGAGGTAATTTTGCACCCTGAGTCTATCATCCATTCGATGGTTGCTTATCAAGACGGAGCAGTGATGGCGCATTTGGGCGCGCCTGATATGCGCCATGCAATCGGCTATGCGCTGCATTATCCCATGCGTGAAAAGTTACCTGTGCCACGGCTTGATTTTGTAGCTCTTAGCCAGCTCAACTTCAAAGCCCCCGATCTAACCCGTTACCCCGCCTTGCGTCTGGCGCACGAGGTGATGCACCAGAGCGGCACCTTTGGCGCGGCCTTTAATGCGGCAAAAGATGTGGCACTTGATGGTTTTATTGCAGGTCAATTGGGATTTATGGACATGGCCCCATTGGTGGAAGAAACATTAAGCACGCTTATGCGGAGCAATAGTTTGAAAAACGCTCCCTTAAGTCTTGACGATGTTGTCCAAAGCGACCATCTGGCAAAAACAACCGCACGCGTCTTGGCGCAAAAATTCAGTTAGGGCCTGCTTTTGGACTTTTTAGTGATTTTCTCCTTTTTTGGTTCGCTTGCGGGCAGCGCCTTGGCCTTTGTCATAGCGCTTTCGATTATTGTTTTTGTCCATGAATATGGCCATTACATCGTGGGTCGTTGGTGTGGCATCAGCGCCGAAGTATTTAGCTTGGGGTTTGGCGCCGTGGTTTGGCACCGCTATGATATGCGCGGCACCAAATGGCAAATTGCGGCCCTGCCGTTCGGTGGCTACGTGCGCTTTGCAGGGGATGCTAGCGCCGCGTCCGAGCCCGACCCAAAGGCGCTTGCAGCCCTGGACCCGATCGCGGCGCGTCACACGCTAGACGGTGCCCCCCTTTGGGCGCGTGCGCTAACCATCGCGGCGGGGCCCTTTTTTAATTTTAGCTTTTCTATTTTTATTTTTACTGCCTTTTTCATGGCGCAAGGCATTGCCACCAACGAGGCGGTGGTCGGATCTGTCAGAGACACCGTTCCCTTTGCCAAAGCCTTGGAAAGAGGAGATCTGATTTTGGAGTTAGACGGGCAGCCTGTATTAGATTTGGTTGCTTTTTATAAAATTGCGGGGACCCTGACTCCTCAAGAAAGCACTTCCTATACTGTCATGCGAAGGGGGCAAGAGGTCAGTGTGAGGGGGCCCTATCCGTTCCCTGCCTATGTTGATCAGGTGCAAAGCCGCTCGGCAGCGCTTGAGGCGGGGCTTCAGGAGCGGGATATGATTTTGGCGGTGAACGGCGCCCAAATCTATGGGTTTGCGCAAATTGTGGAAAAGGTCAAAGTGGCTAAAGGAGCTCCAACCACTTTAACCGTGGCACGCCAAG
>DPZQ01000072.1 GCA_003536295.1 Rhodobacter sp.
GCTTGAAATGTCGCTAATAGGCTTTACCAAAGCGCTAGAAAGTCTTGCAGTTAGATAACCTAAGGCTTGCGGCGCAGGACCAAAACGGCATTCATGCCACCAAAAGCGAAGGCATTCGAAAGAACGACATCCACCTTCGCGTCGCGGGCAACATTTGGCACAACATCTAAAGCACATTCTGGGTCAGGGTCGTCATAGCCGATGGTGGGGGCAATTACCCCGTGATTAAGTGCCATAAGGCAGGCCAAAAGCTCAACCGCGCCCGTGCCCCCGATCAAATGCCCATGCATCGATTTGGTAGAGGAAATCATTAATTTATCGGCGTGGTACCCAAAAACATTGGAAATAGCGGCGCATTCGGTTTTATCATTGACTGCAGTAGCAGTACCGTGGGCGTTGATATAGCCTACATCCTCTGGGTTAAGCTTAGCACTTTTTAGTGCACCCGCAATTGCCCGTGCCGCCCCTTTCATTGAGGGGACAACAATATCTGACGCGTCCGACGTCATCGAAAACCCAATCACTTCGGCCAAAACATTAGCTCCGCGGGCACGGGCATGTCCATAATCTTCAAAGACGAAAATAGCTGCCCCCTCGCCTTGGACCATTCCATTGCGGTTGAGACTAAAGGGCCTACAGGCGTCTTTTGACATCACCCGGAGCCCCTCCCATGCTTTGATGCCGCCAAAGCACAGCATCGATTCTGATCCACCCGTAACTATCACCCGCGATTGCCCAGCTTTTATCATCATAAAGGCTTGCCCCATCGCATGATTAGACGAGGCGCAAGCTGTTGCCACCGTATAGCTGGGCCCCTTAATGTTATAGGCAATCGCAACATGGCTTGCGGCGGCATTATTCATTAGCTTGGGAACTACAAACGGATGCACGCGGTTTTTGCCCTCTTCATAGACCACGCGGTAATTTTCATCCCATGTATTCACCCCACCACCTGCAGTGCCTAAAATAACCCCCGCCTCATAGCCCAAGTTTCCATTGAAACTGAGGCCAGATTGAGCGATGGCTTGGCGCGCAGCCAAAAGTGCAAACTGAGTGTATTTATCATAAAGAACAATTTCTTTGCGGCTAAAGTGCGCCTCAGAATTCCAGTTTAAAACCTGACCACCTATTTTAATTGAAAGGCGGTCTTTATCACGGATATCCAACAGGCCAATGCCGCAGCGCCCCTCTTTAAAAGCAGCGTAGGTGCCGGTAACATCTTGTGCAAGGGGATTGATCGTGCCCGCACCCGTAATAACAACTCTATGCATCTTGTTTTTGGGCGATCAAGCTTTTCACAACCGCCACAATGGTAGCAACAGACGAGATGTCAAAACTTGAAGCTTCAGGTGCATTGGCATTAAATGGGATGGCGATGTCAAAGGCCTCTTCAATCGCGAAAATTGACTCAACCAACCCCATTGAATCAATCCCCAAATCCACCAGAGATTGGTCAAGGGACACGTCCGCAATATCAATAAAAGCTTGTTCGGCCAAAATACGCATAACAGCTTTTTCAACGGATTGGGTCATATGGCACCTGCGCTATTTAAACTGCTTATCTAATAATTTTGTAACAGTCTCTTGTAGATTTTGTACCTGCGCAAACAAACGCGGCAATCGGCGGGTGGCTTTATTCAACTCAATCTGAGTGGTCATTTTTACCGCTGGATACCCAAGAAGCACACGGCCTGCGGGCGCATTGGTAAATATTTTTGTGCCCCCCCCAGCGATCACATCATCGCCCACAAAAATATTGTCATTAACCCCACATTGACCCGCCAAAACCACTCGATCCCCCAAGCGGGCCGATCCTGCTATGCCAACTTGACCACACAAAAGACAATCGCGGCCTATCTCGACATTATGGCCAACATGCACCAGATTATCGAGTTTGGTTCCCGACCCAATTACCGTATCGCGTACCGTGCCCCGATCAATGGCTACATTCGCACCCAGCTCGACATCATCGCCTATTTTGACCGAACCCAAAGAATGGATGCGCACCCAAGATTGCGCCCGCAGATCGTCGCGGTGGCCCAAAGTTTGGCGAATTTCCTCGACGCCAGATTTATCGGTGGTGACAAAGGAAAACCCATCAGCCCCCACAACAGCGCCCGCTTGGCAAATGAAACGGTCGCCAATGACCAGCCGTGCGCCGAGATGCGCACCTTGCAAAATCAATGCATTATCACCAATACACGTGCCCACACCTATACTGACATGGGACGCGATGCGCGCCCCTGCCCCAATTTGAACATCAGCGCCAATGCTCACAAACGGACCAATATGTGCCCCCATGCCAATACGCGCCGACGGATGAATATGGGTCATAGGGTCAATACCAGCTGCTATCTGGGGCCCATGATCGAGCAAAACCGACAGGCCGGCCATCGCTATCCGCCCGCGCGGCGTGAAAATCGCGGCCTTAAGGCCCATCGAGCGCCAATCAGCATCCGGCCATAAAAGGGCTGCTTGCGCACCGCCTTCGGCTAGGTCGGACGCATATTTAGGATCCATCGCAAGGGCCAAATCGGCAGGCCCCGCCATAGAAGGTTCGGCCGCAGCCGTGATGACAATCGACAAATCGCCCACAGCATCAGCACCCAAAGCCATAGCAATATCCGCAATATTATACGCAGGCATCCATTTATCCTTTAGGTGAGCTTAGCCGTTGAAAGCACTAAAATCTAAACCTTTTTCAATCAACGCATCAAACACGACCTTATCACGACTGTAAACATCGCGCCTATATTGGATATGACCCTCCTCATCGACAAACGAGGTGAAATAAACCAAATGCACAGGCACCGATTGGGCAAGATTAATGATCTCTTCATTGGGCGCATTAGCCAGGGCCGCGTCAAATAAAGCGACTGGGTCGCCGCTTTGACGCTCTAATAAAACATGCGCCATCTCGTGTGGTTGGGCTAAGCGAATACATCCGTGGCTAAAAGCGCGACTTTCTTTCGCAAACAGCGCTTTTTGTGGCGTGTCATGTAAATAGATATTTTGCGGATTGGGAAACATGAATTTCACAGTACCCAAAGCATTATCATCTGATGGTAGCTGGCGAAGCCGAAAGGGGAATGTTTCAGGCGTATACAGTGTAAAATCCAGAGTTTCGCGAGGCACCACTTCGCCATCATCCGAAATTAATTGCAAGAAATCGACCGCATTCGCATTTTTTTGCAGCTGTGGTAAATACTCAGCAATGGTGATGGATTTTGGTACATTCCAGCTAGGATTTACAGACAGATAACGCATATTTTCCGAAAATTCGGGGCTGCGCTGCCCGTCAACATTGGCCCCTATGACTGTGCGCGTCTCAAACGTCGACTTGCCATTATCAATTACTTTGGCCGTAAAGTCAGGAAGATTCACCCAAATATGACGGGTGCCCAATTCGTAATTCATCCAACGCAACCGCTCAAGCGCGACCACAACCGAGATTAAGCGCGTTTGTGGCGACATATTTATTTCACTCAACGTCACGCTAGCGGCAACACCATCATCTAACAGGCCATGATTGCGCTGAAAGGATTTAACCGCAAATTCTATTTTGCCTGCGTAGTCTTGGGTTGCAGTGCGCTCTAAATACCCCATCTTGGTCAATCTGTTGCGCAGCGGCACCACTTGAGGCCCGCTAGAGCGCACTGTAAGTGTGCCCATTGGAACCTTTGCCCCCCATCCACCTTTGGCGATGTCAGCCTCAATACGCAGTTTTTCTTTCATTAGGCCAACATATTGCGGCATGCGCGGCGAAATAGCAGCAAGGGCTGCCACGGGTTCAGACTGTGCTATCAAGTTTAAAAAGACTTGCGAGTCGACTTTGGGTACCTTGCGCAAAATATCATCAAGCAAATCAGTGGGGCGCAAAATTCCAGTGTTGACGTCTTTAGCATAGCGCAGATAAGTTTCGCTTAGGGCAACTTCGATCTGGGCTTGATCGGCGTCAGAGCGTGCTGCACGCAAACGCGCAATCAATTGATTGGGCCTGTAGCGCGACACAGGCAGGCCATGAATCCCGGCTGTTTCAAGAGCCGATAT
>DPZQ01000023.1 GCA_003536295.1 Rhodobacter sp.
CTATAGCTACGAGCATTGTCGCGGGCTGTGATGATCACGCGGGTGCCATTTTGTAACTGGGCCAGTGGAATGAAAACTGCGGCCGTGACTTGGCGCGCCGTAACAGAGCCTGCGGGCCAGCCTATCATATCAGCTTTGGGCGGCATGGCTCGAAAACTATAACGAAGTTCACCCTTCGGCGCGGCTTCTTTCACTAAAGAGACATTCCACCATTGTGCCGTATCTGCCAGACCTGTTGCGCGTAAAATAACACCATCTTGCATCGGTTCGGCCGTCAAATCAGTTACCGTTGCCAATAGCGGGCGTTCGTCAAGAATGACGGGCACTACCCTGTCGACTTCAACCTTTTTAGCTATGTTAAAGGGCCAAATACCCTTTTTTTGATCGGCATCTTTTTTCTGAGCGCAGCCCATGAGAGACAGCATCAAAACTAATGTAAATGTTACGAATTTCATCACCGCACACCTTTATGGCTTACTGCTTGTCCAAAGCTCAGAACAATTTAGTGATTATGAGCCTAAAGTGCAGTTAAGGCAAAGGCATTCTGTGGCCGCCGACCACTTCTATAACCAATTAATTTTTACCATGGGGTTTGACCTTTGGTGCAAAACTCATTAATTCGGGGCAAGTGAAAAAGGAACCCGCATGAACAGCGCTGCATTTGAAGAATTAGCTGAATCTTTTGCGTTTCTTGATGATTGGGAGGATCGCTATCGCCATGTGATTGACATGGGGAAAGCGATGTGCCCCCTAGACCATGCGTTTCAAACTGACCGATTCAAGGTCGAGGGCTGCGCCAGCCAAGTTTGGATAAGACCCCTTTTTACAGGCCAAGGCCCTGAAGCCATTTTTGACTTTCAAGGTGCATCTGACGCAATGATAGTTCATGGTTTAGTAGCTATTTTACATATGCTTTACAGCGGCCAAACTGCTGAACAGGTCGTAAATATTGACGCGCCCGCCGCATTGGCGCGGTTGGGGTTGGATGCGCATTTGTCGGCCCAACGCTCAAATGGGGTGCGCGCGATGATTGCGCGCATTCGTGCCACTGGTCAAGCGCATCTGTCCAAGGCCTAAAGCGGCCTCGTGGCATCAACCAGCCAAGCGCGAGCCTTTGCTTCCAAAAGTGGGGCAATCTTCTCGTGAACAGCACTATGATAGATGTCAAGCCAGCTGATTTCATCGGCAGACATTAAGGCGCGCACAATCATCCGTCGATCAAAGGGTACTAAGGTTAGAGTTTCAAAACTCAGCTGTTTGCGGTGCGCATCTGAACAAGATATAGTAGGCGCTTTGGTCACCACGATCAGATTTTCCAAACGAATACCAAAGGAGCCGGGGCGGTAGTAGCCCGGTTCATTTGATAAAATCATGCCTTCGTTTAACGGCACATCTGAAAGACGGCTGATGCGTTGCGGTCCCTCATGAACCGACAAAAAAACCCCCACACCGTGCCCAGTGCCATGATCAAAATCCTGACCTGCCATCCAAAGTGGCGCTCGTGCCAGTACGTCAAGATGACAGCCTGCAACCCCATAGGGAAAGCGAATGCGCGATAGTGCAATTAAACCCTTTAATACGCGTGTATAAATGTCGCACACCTCGGGTAATTGAGGGCCCATGGCGATTGTGCGAGTGATGTCGGTGGTGCCATCGTGATATTGACCGCCTGAATCTACTAGCAAAGGTTCGCCCCAGCGCAGGGTGCGGTTGTTGTCTTGGGTCACGCGGTAATGCATGATAGCACCATTCGGCCCCGCGCCGCAGATAGTATCAAAAGACAGATCATGCAGGTGGTTTGTGGCGGTGCGATACTCTTCTAGTTGTTTAACAATATCAATTTCCGTTAGTCCCGCGTTTTCGGGTTGATTATCTAGCCAATGTAAAAACGCACAAACTGCCGCGCCATCACGCAAATGGGCCTGCTTGGTAGCGTCGATTTCGATCGGGTTTTTGCACGCTTTTGGCAGGCGGCAAGGATCATCGTCGCGCAAAATGTGCGCGCCACCCTTTTGCAACGCAGAAAGGCAGGCCATAGGTGCGGTGCTTGGATCAATCATAACCTTGTAGGCACCTAGCTTTTCTAGGGTGTCCGTAAGTTTATTAGGTAGCAAAAGGCGGGTCTTGGGGCCTAGATGCGCGGCCACATCTTCGCCGATTTTGTTAGAATCGACAAATAAATCTAAGTACCCATCCGCCCATAAAAGGGCAAATCCATGTAAGATCGGGTTGCGCGCTACATCGCCGCCGCGGAGGTTCAAAAGCCAGCACAAGCTGTCGGGTAGGGTCAATACCACCAGATCAGCCCCGCGCCCTTGCAATGTTTGCCCGATATGAGCTTTTTTTTCGTCCATGGTTTCGCCCGCCAAGTGGTTTGGTTGCACAAAAGCGGGGGAGCAAGATCGTTTGGGTTGATCCTGCCAGATCAAGTCAACCAGATTTTCGGTTGGGCGAAGAGTAATGTCTCTCCCCTCAAAGCTGCGGGTAAGTTTTTCAATTTCATCGGGCGTATGCAACCAAGGATCAAAAGCAATGCGACCTTGGGCTAAATGAGTAATAATCCAAGTGCCCGCGTCAGTTTCGGGCCATTCAACAGGAGTGAAAACAGATAAGTCCACTTGTGTCTTGACTTGGGTGCGGTAGCGTCCATCAATGAAAACACCTGCTATCTGAGGCAAAATAATTAAAAATCCAGCCGAGCCCGTAAAGCCTGAGACATAAGCCAATCGCTCATCATGCGGGCCAACATATTCGCCCTGATGCGCATCGGCGCGAGGCACTAGAAGTCCATCATAGCCACGCTGGGTTAACAAATTGCGCAGCTTTTGCAAGCGTGCGGCCCCTTCTTGAGGTTGGGATGTATTGGTGAAACTTTGCAGCATTAATTCCTCGGATCAAAGGCTTGGGCCAGAATCTGCGACCTGAGTCTTTGATGCAAGGTCTTTGTTAAGAAGTCAAACCGAGCCGCAACAGTAATTAAAGCGAGAAAGAGGGGTCTTATAAAAATTTGTGAATATCGAATTTTTATTTGAACAGGTCCTGTATGCAA
>DPZQ01000210.1 GCA_003536295.1 Rhodobacter sp.
GGCGCTTGAGGTCGAAAAGAACGGCTACAGCGATATTTTGTCCGAGGAGGCATGATGACTGCGCAAGCCACCCGTTTTGACGCCGCCGCTGCTTGTTTCTCTGGGGCGGAGTTGGCCCAAAGTTTTGCCTTAGCCCGAGCTGCCGCAAAAGATCGCGTACTGACCCTTGGTCTGCCGCAAAAACGTGACGAATATTGGCGCTATAGTGACCCCACGGGCCTAACAGCACGTGCTGTGACTCCAATTCAGGAACACCCACTTGGCGAAGCACCTGCTAGTTTTGTGTCTGTTTCCGCCCTGAAACTGGTGTTCGTGGATGGGGTTTTTGATGCCTCTGCCTCTGACGCAGTGGATTTTGAGGGAGTTGAGATTAGCCTGCTGGCCGAAGCGCCCACTTGGGCCACCGACTTTTACGGAAGTTTAGAAGCATGCGGGCAAAATCCAGTGGCGCGCCCTTTAGCAGCCCTCAACACAGCCCTGGCTCAGCAGGGCGTAATAATCCGCGTTACAGGCCAGTGCACAAAACCTATTTCATTTGAATATATTTCAAAAACAAATAGTTCTGATGCCATCTTGCATCACCTTGTCAAGGTAGAAGAGGGCGCATCCCTAACTCTTCTGGAAAGCGGTACACTGGGCTTGCGCGGCAATATGGTTCTTGAGGTCGAGCTTGCTGATTGTGCCCAGTTTCACCATGTGCGCACCCAAGGTCAAGATCATGATCGTAACATCGTGACACACCTATTCGCTCGTTTGGGTAATGAGGCCGTGCTTAAATCATTTAACCTGACCATGAACGGCAAATTTACCCGCAACGAAGCTGTGATTGAGCTGATTGGTCATGATGCCAAAGCCCATCTTGCTGGTGCTGCCATCGGCGGTACAGGTTTTCATCATGATGATACGATCTTCATCACCCATCAGGGGCTACGCGGTGAAAGCCGTCAGGTCTTTAAAAAGGTGCTTAACGGCGGTGCGGTTGGCGTGTTTCAAGGTAAGATTTTAGTCAAACAATCGGCTCAGAAAACCGATGGTTATCAAATGAGCCAATCGCTTCTGCTTGATGATAATAGCGAGTTTTTAGCCAAACCTGAACTTGAAATCTATGCCGATGATGTAAAGTGCAGCCACGGTTCAACCACCGGCGCGATTGATGAGACGGCGCTTTTCTATCTACGCTCGCGCGGAGTGCCTACAGATCAGGCGCAGGCATTGTTGATCTTAGCCTTTTTGGCAGATACTTTGGCCGAAATTGACGATGCAGGTCTGGCCGAACGCTTGCGCGAGGTGCTGATCGATTGGGTGCCGCAGGTGCGCGCCTAATGTCGATCAGCGCGGAGATTGTGGACAGTTATAAGAATGCGCGCCCGGTCATAGCGCGCAAGCTGGCACAAGGGCCGCGCGAAGATCAGGCCTTGGCGCTGGTGATGGGGGCATCGGGACTTTTTTTTGTGGCAAGTATTCCAGGAAATCTGCGGGCCGCAGCCATAAATCCTGATGTTCCACTTGAAGCCCGCCTTAGCGGCGCTCTTTTGGCGCTTTTATTCATCGCACCCCTTATTTTCTATGTGCTCGCAGGCATAACGGGGCTGATTTTGAGGCTTTTTGGTGGACCAAAGGGGCTTTACGGCGCCCGTATAGCACTTTTTTGGGCGTTATTCTGCGCCGCCCCTTTGGCGCTTTTACAAAGCCTGATATCGGGGTTCTTGGGCCCTGTGGTACTGGCATCAGCAATCGGGATAGGGGTGTTTATCGTCTTTTTATATATTTGGATTATGGGACTGACTGAGGTTTTTAAACAGACATGAAACTTGGATTTAAAATCTTTTTGGAATTGTTTATTCTAACACTCCGCCGTCCGTTTGAGGCGGGGCAGTGGATCATCGCAAAGCGGTTTTCCTCAGAATTAGGCTGGCTTTCGCTGCTTCTAGTGTCGATCATGGGGACAGTTTTAGTTCAACTCTCATTTTCCATGCAACCAGATGAGGTGCGTGTCGCCTTTGCCGCAGCACTAAACAGTCCCTTGCGTATGGCTTTGGTGCAAGGAGTGTTCTTGGTTTTTTCGGTTTTCGCGCTGCATATTTTTGGGCATATGGCCGGCGGCAAGGGACGTTTTGAGGATGCGTTGGCTCTTATGGTTTGGTTTCAAGTCACGCTGATGGTGCTGCAAATAGGTCAGGTAGCTATAAGCTTTATTGCGCCAAGCATAGGTGCACTTAGCAGCCTTTTGGTCTTTTCTGTATTTTTCTGGGTTTTGACACATTTTATAATGGCTTTACACGGATTTAAATCTATCTGGATGGTGCTGTCTAGCTTGGTCTTAGCACTGATTTGCCTAGGCTTTGTGTCGCTGATTGTGCTGGTTGGACTGATTTTGCCTATTATCGGAGTATGAAATGCTTGATGTAAACCACCTGCGCGACGACTTTCCAATTCTCTCACGCCAAATTCATGGCAAACCGCTGGTGTATCTGGATAATGGCGCATCAGCGCAAAAGCCGCAGGTTGTAATTGATGCTGTGACACAAGCCTATAGTTATGAATATGCCAATGTTCACCGTGGTTTACATTACTTATCTAACCTTGCCACCGACAAGTACGAAGCGGTGCGCGGCAAGGTAGCTCGCTTTTTAAATGCCACGCACGAGGGAGATATAGTCTTCACATCAGGCACGACCGAGGCGATAAATCTGATATCTTACGCCTGGGCGGCTCCACGCTTTGCCGCTGGGGATGAGATCATTCTATCGATCATGGAGCATCACGCTAATATCGTTCCTTGGCATTTCTTGCGCGACCGTCTGGGCGTTGTGCTTAAATGGGTGGAATGTGACCCAAATGGCGACCTTGATCCTTCGGTGGTGCTAGCGGCCATAACCTCGCGCACAAAGTTGATTGCGGTGACTCAAATGTCAAATGTGTTGGGGACCGTTGTCGATGTTGCTGCTATTTGCCAAGGCGCAAAGGCAAAAGGCGTGCCGGTGTTGGTTGACGGGTCGCAGGCGGCTGTGCATATGTCCGTAGATGTGGCTGCGATGGGGTGCGACTTTTACGCGATCACGGGCCACAAACTTTATGGGCCCAGCGGTTCAGGGGCTATTTATATCCACCCTGACCGCATGGTAGAGATGCGCCCCTTTTTAGGCGGCGGTGATATGATCGACCAGGTCACGCGAGACATGGTCACCTATAATAAATCGCCTATGAAATTCGAAGCAGGCACGCCTAGTATTGTCGCACAAATCGGTCTTGGTGTGGCACTTGATTATATGATGAAAATTGGCATGGAAAATATTGCTGCACATGAGCGACTTTTACGTGACAAGGCGATTGAAAAGCTATCGGAATTAAACTTTCTAACCGTGCAAGGCACTTCGCCCAGCAAGGGGGCAATCTTTTCATTTACACTGGCGGGCGCGGCACATGCACATGACATCTCAACCATTCTGGATCAAAAGGGCATAGCGGTGCGTGCAGGCAGCCACTGCGCCATGCCGCTTATGCAGCATCTAGGCATCACAGCCAGCTGCCGCGCCTCATTCGCAATGTATAACACGTTTGATGAGGTTGACGCGCTGGTCAACGGTCTAATGCTTTGCAATGATATTTTGTCTTAGATAAATTTATATTGGGATTGATTGAACGCCCAATATCGCCTAACAATACCCAACCGCACCCGTAGCTCAGCTGGATAG
>DPZQ01000085.1 GCA_003536295.1 Rhodobacter sp.
TAGCCTCAACGGCTCTTATAAAGCGAGTGCTTAGGTGGATTGATGCGCGGCGCACATCCTCCATATCAACCAAATCCCAAATATCAAGAGCAGTTTCAAGTGCGGCCATTTGAAGCACGGGGGGGGTGCCGATACGCATACGCGCTATCCCCTTTTTGGGTTCATAGGTCTGTGAAAAGTTGAAAGGGTCGGCATGACCAAGCCAACCCGCCAAGGCTGGGCGCAGCTTATCAATCAAATGTGGGGCCGCATAAATAAAGGCGGGGCCGCCTGGGCCTGAATTCAGATATTTATAAGTACAGCCAACAGCGAAATCAGCTTTGGTTTGGGATAGATGAACGGGTATTGCCCCCGCGGAATGGGCCAGATCCCACAACGTCAAGGCACCCACCTGATGTGCCTTTTCTGTCAAAGCGCCCATATCAAATTTCGCGCCCGTACGGTAGTCAACTTCCGTCAACATTAAAAGTGCGGTTGTCTCATCAAGGGCGGCTTCGATTGCGCCATTCTCAACAATCTTTAACTGATAGTCAGGACCTAAACTGTTGCAAAGCCCTTGTGCTATATAAAGATCTGACGGAAAATTAGCATCATTGCTTAAAATAATGCGCCGTTTAGGCAAGAGATCAAGCCCCGAGGCCAACGCTTGGTAAACCTTTATCGACAACGTGTCACCCACCATAACCGTGCCCGCTTCTGCCCCAATCAGTCGTGCTATACGGTCACCCAAAAGGTTGGGCTGGGCCATCCAGCCGGCCTTGTTCCACCCCGTAACTAGCATTTGGCCCCACTCACTTTGTACGCAGTCCGCCAAGCGTCTGGCAGTGGCGCGCGGCAAGGGGCCAAGTGAATTTCCGTCGAGATAAATCACATCTTGGGGTAGGTCAAATAGGGCGCGCGTGGCGGCGAAGTCGGCTGTCATGGGTCTTCCTTTTTCGGGTAAGTTGGCCGCAAAAATTGAAAGGTGCAAGTCTTTATCTGCTAACTGCGCAGCCCTGTCCCCGAACGATGGGTATGCCCAAAACTAAGAACAATAACAGCCATAACATTGAAGCTTAGCCTTGCGCAATATTTTTGCTCAGTGTTATGTGGTGCATGAATAACATGTTTTCCAGATCAACCGCAGAGGAATAGCAATTTGAAAATTGGGGCACCAAAGGAAATTTTTGCTGGTGAAGCGCGGGTGGCGATGACGCCAGATTCCGCTTTTCAACTTATCAAGCTTGGCCATAGCTGCTTGGTTCAATCGGGTGCGGGGTTGGCTGCAGGTTTTTCGGATGCAAGCTATAGCGCCGTCGGGGTTGCAGTTGTTAAAACGGCTGCAGCTTTGTTTAAAGCGGCAGATGTTGTCGTGAAAGTGCGCGCTCTTGAACCCGCAGAGATAAAACGTCTGCGCGCTGATCAAACGGTGATCAGTTTTTTCTGGCCTGCTCAAAATCCCGAGCTTTTGCAAAAATTTTGCGACGCAAGCGCAAATGCTATCGCGATGGATATGGTGCCCCGTATCAGCCGCGCGCAAAAAATGGATGCCTTATCTTCGATGGCCAATATCGCGGGTTATCGTTCGGTCATTGAGGCGGGTAATAACTTTGGCCGCTTTTTCACAGGTCAGGTGACGGCTGCTGGCAAAGTGCCACCAGCGAAAGTTCTGGTGATTGGTGCTGGGGTTGCGGGCTTGGCCGCGATTGGGACGGCAACCTCCCTAGGCGCCATTACCTATGCGTTTGACGTGCGCCCAGAAGTGGCAGAGCAAATTGAATCGATGGGAGCCGAGTTTGTCTTTCTGGAATTCGAAGACAGTCAAGACGGGGCGGCAACAGGTGGTTATGCGGCCCCATCAAGCCCAGAATTTTTGGCCAAACAGTTGGAAAAGTTCCGCGAACTGGCCCCTGAAATTGATATTGTGATCACCACGGCCCTAATCCCAGGGCGGCCTGCGCCTAAACTATGGCTAGCCGATATGGTCGGCGCAATGAAACCTGGTTCGGTGGTGATTGATCTTGCCGCTGAACGTGGCGGAAATTGCGATTTGACTCAAATGGATCAGAAAATTATCTCAGACAATGGCGTGACCATCGTCGGCTATACGGACTTTCCAAGTCGGATGGCTGCGCAGTCCTCGACCCTATATTCCAATAATATCCGTCATATGATCGCCGATCTTACCCCCGCAAAAGATGGTGTGATCGTGCATAATATGGAAGATGACGTCATTCGCGGCGCAACTGTGGCCTTTGGCACACAAATTACCTTCCCGCCGCCTCCCCCTAAAGTGGCGGCAATTGCGGCCCAAAAGCCCAAAGAAAAGGTGAAAGAACCCACATTAGAAGAGCGTCGCCTTGCCGAAACTGCGGCCTTTAAAGCGCAAACCAAATCCCAAGTTGTACTTTTGGTGATTGCGGCAGGCCTTTTGGGGCTGGCAGGGGCCTTTGCGCCGCAAGAGTTCATGAACCATTTTATTGTCTTTGTTTTGGCTTGTTTTATTGGCTTTTCTGTCATTTGGAACGTCAGCCATTCGCTGCACACTCCGTTAATGGCGGTCACGAATGCTATTTCGGGGATCGTAGTCTTGGGGGCTTTGCTGCAAATTGGTTCTGACAACGCGCTGGTTGTTGGCTTGGCCGCTGTTTCTGTTTTAATCGCAACTATCAATATTGTCGGGGGCTTCTTGGTAACACGTCGCATGCTCGCCATGTTCCAAAAGTCTTGAGGAGAGCAGCATGAATATTGGGATTATCTCGGCAGCTTATATCGCGGCCGCTGTTCTATTCATTCTAAGCCTTGGCGGCCTTTCGGGGCAAGAAAGCGCAAAACGGGCAGTTTGGTACGGGATTGCGGGCATGGGGCTTGCGGTTTTAGCCACAGTCTTGTCGCCTGACGTGGCCAATGTGGCAATCATCGGTGCGATGGTAGTGATTGGGGCCATAGCGGGCTGGTTTGTTGCCAAACGCGTGCAAATGACTGAGATGCCGCAACTGGTTGCGGCTTTGCACAGCTTTGTGGGCTTGGCTGCGGTTTTTATCGGCTTTAATGCCGATTTGGAAATGACACGGGTCTTGTCAATAGACCTTGCTGCGCGCGAAAATCTGATTGGTTTTGCCAAAAAGTTGGCACAAAAAGATGCTGTTGA
>DPZQ01000037.1 GCA_003536295.1 Rhodobacter sp.
GAATTCAGCGGCGGCGTTGGTCGTGGCTGGCGTGACCTTATCCCTAAGCGAAGGGGTCGAGCGCGCACGCGCCTCAATCGACTCAGGCGCAGCCCAAGACAAGCTGTCCAAAGTCGCCGCCCTGTCCCATAGCTTAGACGCCTAAGGCCCCAAAGGACCAAGATGACCACTATTTTAGAACGCATTAAAATCTACAAACATCAAGAAGTTTCCCAGCGCAAATCCATAACCTCTTTGGCCACATTAGACGCACGGGCCAAGGCTGCCCCAAAGCCGCGCGGCTTTGCCTCTGCGCTGCAAGCGGCAGCAAAAACAGGCTATGGGCTGATCGCCGAAATTAAAAAAGCCAGCCCCTCAAAGGGATTGATCCGTGCGGATTTTGATCCGCCCTTACTTGCAAAAGCATATGAATTGGGCGGGGCCACCTGCCTGTCGGTTTTAACCGACGCCCCCTCATTCCAAGGGGATGACAGCTATTTAACCTCCGCACATCGGGCCACGACCCTACCTTGTTTGCGTAAAGATTTCCTTTTTGACCCCTATCAAGTAGTTGAAGCGCGCGCCCTTCATGCCGATTGCATATTAATCATTATGGCCTTTGTGTCCGACGCCCAAGCCCAAGAGTTGGAAGCCGCAGCCTTTGAGTTGGGTATGGATGTGCTGATCGAAGTGCATGACGCAGATGAGTTAGCACGCGCCTTGCACCTGAAATCCGTGCTTTTGGGCGTGAACAATCGCAATCTCAACAGCTTTGATGTCAGCCTAGAGACCACAAAAGAGCTGGCCCATTTGACCCCCAAAGACCGGCTTTTGGTAGCTGAAAGCGGGCTTCACAGCCCACAAGATTTGGCCGATCTGGCCCCTTACGGCGCGCGCTGCTTTTTGATCGGAGAAAGCCTGATGCGCCAAGTAGATGTAACACAGGCGACAAGGGCTATTTTGGCCAACCCTCTTGCTAACAAAGGTGAATAGATGCCCCTTTCCCATTTCGACAGAGACGGTCAGGCCCATATGGTTGATGTGTCTGAAAAAAACGCAACCCACCGGATAGCTACCGCAACAGGCAAGGTCTTAATGACGCGCGCTACCTTAGATCTGATTATGTCAGGTCACGCCAAAAAGGGCGATGTCTTGGGCGTAGCCCGTTTGGCTGGCATTATGGCGGCCAAAAAAACCGCAGATCTTATTCCTTTGTGCCACCCGTTGATGCTGACAAAAGTGTCCTTGACCCTAACCCCCGATCCCACGCTGTGTGGCGTGCTTCTTGAGGCGACGGTGAAAACCTCAGGGCAAACGGGCGTCGAGATGGAGGCCCTGACCGCCGTGTCTGTGGCCTGTCTGACTATCTATGATATGGTCAAAGCGGTCGAGCGGGAGATGCAGATCACCGACATTCGCCTCATCTTAAAAGATGGTGGAAAATCAGGTCTTTATGAGGCAACGCTGTGATCTCAGTTGAAGAAGCGACTCGCCGTGTTTTAGCACTGGCCACCCCAATGCCCCCCGAAGTGCGCGAGCTTAAAGACGCGCTTGGCCGCCATATGCTGGCCCCAGCCCATGCCGACCTGTCACAACCGCCGTTTGACGCATCAAGCATGGATGGGTATGCGCTTGGGTCAATGGCTACGGTGGGTGCGCGCTATGATCTACGCGTCGGTGAGGCCAGCGCAGGCCACCGTTTTGACGGCACCCTGTCCCCCCATGAGGCGGTGCGGATTTTTACAGGCGCGCCCGTACCAAATGGCGTGGCGCGCGTAGTGTTGCAAGAAGATGTCACACTTCAAGACGGACAGATCCTGATCGGCGACACATTAGACCTAGGGCCACATATTCGCCCCTGCGGTCAAGATTTTGTCAAGGGTCAAAGCTTTGCGCCCAAATGGCTTTCGGCCAACGATCTGGCCCTTTTGGCGGCGATGAATGTGCCCAAAATCACCCTAGCACAACGCCCAAAAGTGGCCATCATCGCCACAGGAGATGAGCTGGTGATGCCCGGCGAGCGGCCCAACAGCGACCAGATCATTGCCTCAAATATTTTTGCACTAAAGGCCTTGGTCGAAGCGGCGGGCGCCACCGCGCGCATCTTGCCCATTGCGCGCGACACTGCGGCTGATTTGCAAGCCGTGTTAGAGCTTGCGCTAACGGCCGATGTGATTGTAACAATCGGTGGAGCATCGGTTGGCGATCATGATTTGGTAAAAACCGTTGCCGAAGAGATGGGGCTTGATAGGGCCTTTTATAAAATTGCAATGCGGCCAGGGAAACCCTTAATGGCTGGGCGCATTCAAGGGCGCACGCTTTTGGGGCTTCCAGGGAACCCTGTTTCGGCTATTGTGTGCGCGCATTTGTTCTTGGTGCCGCTTTTGCGCGCTATGCAAGGCGATCAATCCCCAACCCCAAAGCCGAAATTTGCGCTTTTGGCCCATGAGCAACCCAAAAACGGCCCACGCGCCCATTACATGCGCGCCACTATCACACATGAGGGGGCAACAGCCATTGCACATATCGCCGCGGATCAAGACTCGGCCCTTTTATCGGTGCTGACGGGGGCGAACGCCTTGGTTATTGCCCCGTCGAATTGCCCTGCCCTCCCCGCCAATAGCCTTGTGCCTTATCTGAGCCTATAAAAACACTTGACACAAATCAGGAACGCTGAAAGAACATGTAGTGAACAAATACAATCTAAGGGTCGGTAAATGTTAACACGCAAGCAAATCGAATTGTTAGACTTCATTAAGCAACGGATTGATGCCGACGGTGTTCCGCCCTCGTTTGATGAAATGAAAGAAGCGCTTGATCTGCGGTCAAAATCGGGCATTCATCGCCTTATCACCGCCTTGGAAGAGCGTGGATTTATACGCCGTTTGGCCCACCGCGCGCGCGCACTTGAAATTGTGAAACTTCCAGAAGCTATGGAACGGCCTGGGTTTGTGCCCAAAATAATTAGTGGCAATAGAACAGAAGCTTACCGCGCAGCCCCAACGGTGCAGGCCAATGATGGGGCCATTCATGTGATTGAATTGCCGGTGATGGGTCGTATTGCCGCGGGGACCCCGATCGAAGCAATTGCCGAAATTTCGCATCATGTTGCCGTGCCTGGATCGATGTTGTCGGGACAGGAGCAGCATTACGCGCTTGAGGTTAAGGGCGACTCGATGATCGAAGCGGGCATTAATGACGGGGATATTGTAATTATCCGAGAACAGAATGTCGCAACCAATGGTGATATTGTAGTGGCATTGGTTGAAGACAGCGAAGCCACCCTTAAGCGTTTTTATCGACGCGGTGAAATGATCGCACTTGAAGCGGCCAATCCAGCCTATCAAACACGATTATTGCCTGACACAAAGGTGAAAGTCCAAGGGCGGTTGGTCGGTTTAATCCGCAGCTATTAAGCTTTTTGCAAAACCATTTCTTACCAGTTGAGGCGTTTTCTAGCGTGCTAAAAGACCAGCTTGGGGCTTGCTTTCCTCACAATAGCATAACTGCAGGCGGGGAAATTTTGTTTTTGCGCGCGATATTTTTAGGTTGGCAAGTACACAGTTAAAAACACACCGCAGTTACCATAAAATCAAATTACAATCTGCGGGAAAAGCGCAACCACCCTACGGTTGCCCTTTCACCACCTTGTTTTAAACCCCTCAGTTGACTACAGATAGGCTTGAATATTTGAAACACGGTTTTGAGATTTTTAACGAAACCTTACCCATCAAAAAGGTCTGCTATGCCTAACCAAAATCCCATCGCCTCAAATGCTGTTCAGCGACCTATTATAACTCGTTTTGCTCCCTCACCTACGGGTTATTTGCATATCGGCGGAGCGCGGACAGCATTGTTCAACTGGCTTTTAGCTCGGGGCGCAGGTGGTAAATTTTTACTAAGGATCGAAGATACCGACCGAGAAAGATCCACCCCTGAGGCAACTCAAGCGATTTTGCGTGGCCTCACTTGGCTGGGGCTAGATTGGGACGGCGAGGCGATAAGTCAATTTGACCGCAAAGAACGCCACGCAGAGGTTGCATATGAAATGCTTGCGCGTGGGGCTGCCTATAAATGTTTTTGTACCCAAGATGAGATTGAGGCCTTTCGTACCCAAGCTAAAGAGCGCGGTGAAAACACCCTATTCCAAAGCCCTTGGCGCGATGCCAACTCGGCCACTCACCCCGACACTACTTATGTGATCCGGATGCGCGCGCCACGCGAAGGCCAGATGATAGTGCAAGACGCAGTGCAAGGCGATGTTCGTTTTGGCAATAATCAGCTAGATGATATGATTTGTTTACGTTCTGATGGGACACCTACCTATATGTTGGCCGTTGTGGTCGACGATCACGACATGGGCGTCAGCCATGTGATCCGAGGGGATGACCATTTGAACAATGCTGCGCGTCAAAACATGATCTATCAGGCTATGGGTTGGGATATTCCCATTTGGGCCCATATTCCACTGATCCACGGGCCAGATGGCAAAAAACTGTCCAAGCGCCACGGAGCTGTTGGTGTGGAAGAATATCAAACCATGGGCTATCCCGCCGCGGGCATGCGTAACTATCTGGCTCGTTTGGGTTGGTCGCACGGAAATGATGAATTTTTTTCCAGCGCCCAGGCAAAAGAATGGTTCGGCCTGGACGGGATAGGGCGCAGTGCTGCGAGGCTTGATTTTAAAAAGTTGGAAAACATCTGCGGTCAGCATATCTCAGCTAGCGAAGATGCTGCACTGTTGCATGAGTTTGAAACGTTTCTAAAGGTGTTGGGCCATGAAGCATTGACCGATTTGCAAAGAACCCGCCTTTCTGAAGGCATGTACTGCTTAAAAGACCGAGCGAAGACACTCATAGAACTTGCCGATAAAGCACAGTTTATTATGGTATCACGTCCCATTTTTCCCGATGAGACATCCGCCGCAAGCCTGAGTTCGGTATTCATTGGTATACTGAGAGAATTGACGCCGCAGTTGCAAAATGGTAAATGGGATAAAGAAAATTTAGAACGAATCCTAACTGCATGCGCCGAACACCATGGGATTGGCTTTGGAAAATTGGCCGCACCCTTGCGTGCAGCGCTTGCAGGGCGCTCCGTGACACCCAGTGTCTATGACATGATGTTGGTCTTGGGCCGTGACGAAACTGTAGCTCGGCTTGCGGATGTATGTATTCCAAAACCCTAAGGAAAAACCAAAAGATCAGACCAATGTGACCGTTGGTTACATTTAAAGGACCTCAAAATGACCAATGCCGCAAAATCTGCTATGCTAAGATTTGACAATAAAGAAATCGAACTTCCAATCTATTCGCCCACAGTAGGGCCAGATGTTTTGGATATTCGTAAGCTTTACGCAGAAGGTGACGTCTTCACCTATGATCCAGGGTTCACCTCTACCGCTGCTTGTGAAAGCGCCATTACATTTATTGATGGCGACAAGGGCGAGTTGCTGCACCGCGGCTATCCGATTGACCAATTGGCGATGGACTCTCACTATTTAGAAGTTTGCTACCTGCTGCTTTACGGTGAACTGCCTGAAAAACAACAAATGATCGACTTCGAAGCACGCGTTACCAACCACACAATGGTGCATGAGCAAATGCATTATTTCTTCCGTGGGTTTCGCCGTGATAGCCATCCAATGGCCACGATGGTGGGCGTTGTGGGTGCGATGTCGGCCTTTTATCATGACAGCACCGACATTTCCGACCCGTGGCAACGTGAAGTTGCTGCCATTCGCCTAATCGCGAAATTACCTACAATTGCAGCGATGGCATATAAATATTCGATTGGCCAACCGTTTCAATATCCCAAAAATGATTTGGATTATGCGTCAAATTTCTTGCAAATGTGCTTTGCTGTCCCGTGTGAGACATATGTTGTCAACCCAATTTTAGCCAAGGCAATGGACCGTATAATGATGCTCCACGCCGACCATGAGCAAAATGCCTCAACCTCGACCGTGCGGCTTGCGGGCTCTTCTGGGGCGAACCCATTTGCTTGCATTGCTGCTGGCATTGCGTGTCTTTGGGGCCCGGCACATGGTGGCGCAAACCAAGCCTGCTTAGAAATGTTGCGCGAAATTGGCACCGTTGACCGTATTCCTGAATATATTGCCAAAGCAAAAGATAAGGATGATCCGTTCCGATTGATGGGCTTTGGTCACAGAGTTTATAAAAACTTTGACCCACGCGCTAAAGTGATGAAAGAAAGTGCTGATGAAGTGCTTGAATTGATGGGCGTTCACAACAACCCAACTTTGCAAGTCGCCAAAGAGCTAGAGCGGATTGCCTTATCGGATGAGTATTTCGTCTCGAAAAAACTCTATCCCAATGTCGACTTTTACTCGGGTATCATTCTTGATGCGATGGGCTTTCCCACCTCGATGTTCACGCCAATCTTTGCGCTGTCGCGCACCGTGGGCTGGATTGCGCAGTGGAAAGAGATGGTCACAGACCCAACCCAAAAAATTGGCCGCCCGCGCCAACTTTACACGGGCGAACTCAAACGCGACTATAAGTCCGTTGACGAACGCTGAAATAATTAGGAGGGGTTCACACCCCTCCCTTTTGTTTTGCCTATAGTTCTAGCGACAAAACCTGCGCCAAGGCCAAGGCTCCAAAGCCGTTAAACTCGGTATTAGTGGCCCAAGAATAGGCCCCCATACTTTCAAACAGTACAAAATCGCCGTCGCTGATCGCGTCTGATAGCATCACCTCGCCTGGGATGCGGTCAACCGAATCGCAAGTCGGACCAAAGACCACGCGCGGGCTTGTGCCCCCCATGCGTCGCTGGCCCATAGCGTCAAACACAGCCACACGGTCAACCGAGGCCACCCAGTGGCATTCCATCAACGCGCCATAAAGACCGTCATTCAAAAACACATGCGTACCATCACGCACAGCTTTGACGCTGGTACCCAAAGTGAAAGCATCGCCCACCAAACCGCGGCCAGGTTCACACACCAATGCGGGGCGATCTGCGCCAAAGGCTTGGTCAGTCACGCGCGCAATCAGGGCAAAGGTCGCTTCAAGCTGGGGCACAATCTCGTGCTCGCGGTGCGAGGGAAACCCCCCGCCCACATTCAGCCGCGCGATCCGCACTCCAGCCTTTTGTGCGATTTGGGCAGCAGCTTCGATATAAGATTGCCACGCGGCAGGGTCAGTGCACTGGGTTCCCGGATGAAAGGTCAGCGAGGGGATAAACCCAGCATCGCGCACTCGTGCCAAAAGCTGGGCTGCAAATTCAACCGTTGCACCAAATTTCGCCCCGAAATTATACGCAGCACCCGCAACAGGCAGCTTAAAGCGCACGGTGATTTCCGTATCTGTCGCGGGCACATGAGCGATCAGTTTGTCCAGCTCCGTGGCGGAATCAACTGAATAGGACACCACGCCGCAAGCCACGGCCACAGCTATTTCGCTTGGGGTGCGCACGGGGTTATTATAATGCATTTTCGCGGTCGGCGCGATAGCATGGACTTTACGAATTTCAACGGGTGAGGCCACGTCAAATCCTGTCACGCCCGCCATCCATAGATTTTCAATCACCATCTCTTGCGGGTTCGATTTGACAGCATAGGTCACAAGCCCAGGAAAGCCTGTCACAAAGAGGCGAGCTTGGGCATACAAAACCGAAGGTGCAAAGAAAAGGACCGGGTTTTCTGGTTGATTTACGCGCAAATAGTCGCTTGGATTTTTCCAGATTTGGGTGACGGCTCGCATGATCGTCCTTTCGCTCATATTGGGTATTTGGGATTTGAAAAATCCCTGAGCACCCGCGTGGTTTATCAAGACCAGGCTAGGTGCGTATGAGCCGCCCTTTACCTGAAAGCTAAGGCTGCATATGCGGTACCTTTTGACCGATAAAAACTGTATAATTGCATGAAATAGTCGTTATAATGATGAAAGGGGTAGTTAAAATGATGGATGATCTTGATAGAAGCTTGATTGCCCTGCTCAGCAGCGACGCGCGGCTTTCTTTGGCGACAATGGCGCGGCGCCTTAAGATTGCGCGCTCAACCCTGCAAGCGCGGCTTGAACGGCTTGAAACCGCGAAAATCATAGCAGGATATACTATAAAACTGGGCGAAGGGGCACGTGAGCAGCGTTTGCGCGCCACAGTCCTTGTCTCAATCGAGCCACGCTCTCAGCCAAATATCATCACCCGCCTGCGCGCTATTTCTGAGATTGAGCGCGTGATTACAACGTCGGGACGATTCGATTTGATGTTACAAATTGCCTGCCCTAGCACTGGGGTCTTAGACCGCGTGCTGGATCAAATCATCGCCATCACTGGCATTATACAAACCGAAAGCCTAATCCACCTCTCAAACAAGCTAGATCGCGCGATCTAAAGCACACAAAGCCATCGCTTGGGCTTTCACTTTCGCCAGTATTTTCGTAAAGCAAAGCAGAAATTCACGAAAAGGGCCGGATCATGGCAATGGAAAAAACTTTCGACGCAAAATTGGCTGAAGAACGTCTTTATGCCGCTTGGGAACAGGCCCACGCTTTTGATGCAGGCGCGAATGCGGCAGAGGGTGCCGAAAGCTTTTGCGTGATGATCCCGCCTCCCAATGTGACGGGCAGCTTGCATATGGGCCATGCCTTTAACAATACATTGCAAGATATTTTAGTACGCTGGCATCGGATGCGCGGCTTTGACACTTTGTGGCAACCGGGCACTGATCACGCGGGCATCGCCACGCAAATGGTGGTTGAGCGCGAGTTGGCGCGCCTAAAACAACCCGGCCGCCGCGAACTAGGCCGCGAAGCCTTTTTAGAAAAAGTGTGGCAGTGGAAAGAGCAGTCGGGCGGCACCATCATTGGTCAATTGAAACGATTGGGCGCAAGCTGTGATTGGAAACGCGAAGCCTTTACCATGTCCGGTAACTTTCCCGATGCCGTGACCAAAGTATTTGTCGAAATGTACCAAAAAGGCCTGATTTTTCGTGGCAAGCGCCTGGTCAATTGGGACCCGCATTTTGAGACTGCCATCTCGGATCTTGAGGTTGAAAATATCGAAGTTGACGGGTATATGTGGCACTTCAAATACATGCTGGCCGATGACCAAACCTATGAATATATTGAAAAAGACGATGATGGTGTCATCACATTTCGTGAAAAACGCAACTATATTTCAATCGCGACCACACGCCCTGAAACCATGCTGGGCGATGGAGCTGTTGCGGTACACCCATCCGACGCGCGCTATGCGCCCATAGTCGGTAAAATGGTGCATCTGCCGCTTTGCGACCGTTTGATCCCGATTATTACAGACGAATATCCCGATCCCAACTTTGGGTCTGGCGCTGTGAAAATCACTGGCGCGCATGATTTTAATGATTATCAAGTGGCCAAACGCTCAAACCTGCCGCTTTATCGTTTATTAGACACACGCGGACATATGCGCGATGACGGGCCTACCTACGCGGAAGCCGTTGCCCAAGCACGCGCCATCGGCCAAGGCCAAGCGGCTTCTGAGGCCGAGATTGACACACTTAACCTCGTGCCCGAAAAATACCGCGGTCTTGATCGATTTACGGCACGTGCCGAATTGATCAAAGATATCACCGCTGCAGGTTTGGCCGTGACGCTGCTGGTCAAGGAAATTGATCCTGAAACGGGCTCCGAACATCTGCGACTAGAACCGGTGGTAGAGGCTAAAAAAATTATGCAACCTTTTGGCGACCGCTCAAAAGTTGTGATTGAGCCGATGCTGACCGAT
>DPZQ01000209.1 GCA_003536295.1 Rhodobacter sp.
CGGCGCGTAGCGGTTGAAATCGGGTCGATGAATGTCTTTCAAAATGCAAACGGCACATTTGACCAGACCCTCTATCGTGACACGCTAAAACGCAATAATATCAAAGAAACCGCCTTTGAAACGGGCCTGCGCAATGATCTGGCGCAAGCCATTTATCAAGGGGCAATTGCGGGTAATTTTGGTGCGCCCCAAACTATTGTGCAACGGCTTTACGCCTATGTAGCCGAGCGGCGCAGCGTGACCTATCTTTCTTTATCAAAGCAAGATCTGCCCACCGCACTGCCCGCCCCCTCGATAGATGAGCTACGCGCCTTTTACGATGCCAACATCGCAGATTTCACGACCCCCGAGGCCAAACGCATCAGCTATGCGGTTTTACTGCCCTCCGAAATTGGGCCGACCCTGCCTGTGGACCAGGCCTCGCTTGCGGCACTATATCAAGAGAATATTGCCGATTATATCCAACCCGAACGCCGCTTGGTCGAACGACTGGCCTTTGCCACTGCCGCTGAGGCGGAAAAAGCCAAGGCCGACATTGACGCAGGCAGTGATTTTGACAAGTTGGTCGCCGCACGCGGCCTGACGCTTGATGATGTCGACATGGGTGATGTGGCCCTGGGAGATCTAGGCGAAGCAGGCGACGCGGTCTTTTCCCTTGACGCACCTGGCGTTGTGGGGCCTTTTGCCTCGGACCTTGGGCCTGCGCTATTTCGCATGAATGGAATATTGGCCGCCCAAGAAACCAGCTTTGACGACGCGCGCGATGATCTGATCGATCAGTATCGCCAGGAAGAGGCAGCGCGCGCCATTGCTGATCAAATGCAAGCGATTGATGACCGTCTGGCCGAAGGGGCCTCTTTCCCCGAGTTAAAAGACGAATTTTCCATGCGTCTGGGCCGTTTGGACTATGCCGCAGGGCTGGACGATACTTTGATGGGTTATTCGGCCTTTCGTGATGAAGTTGAGGAGCTGCAACTTGGCGACTATCCCAAAGCGGTGATGCTGGAAGACGGTGGCATTTTGGTTGCAGAGTTTAACGAAGTAATCCCAGCCACCCCCATAACATTTGACAAGACGCAAGACGATGTCACCGCCCGTCTGATGCAAGAGCTTTTGACTAAAGCACTGCGCGATTATGGCCAAACCCTTGTCGAGAAAGTGAAAAACGGATCAAATCTAAGCCAATTTGGCATCACCCAAACCGTAACGCAACAAACGCGGGATGCCATACTGGCTAATGCGCCGCGGGAGGTTTTGACCAAAGCCTTTTTGCTTGGCGAAAAAGGCGTGGCCTTAGTTGAGGCCGGTGATTATGTGGGTTTAGTGCAGCTTCTGTCGATTGATAAGGTAGACCTGAACGGCCCCGACGCGCTTGCTTCACAACAAGCACTGGCCGCACAGCTTGAACAATCAATGGTACAAGACGTCTTTGGCCTGATGACCGAAGATCTATCAAAAAGCGCAGGTATTTCGCTTAATAACACGGCCATCAACGCCGTACACGCACAGGTTCAATAGTACACCTATGGCACTGACATCCGATTTCGAGACGTTTGAACGAGGTTGGGCCAAGGGCGAAAACCAAGTGGTGTATACCCGTCTGGCCGCGGATTTGGACACACCCGTGTCACTTATGCTAAAATTGGCAGCGGTAGATACCAATAGTTTCATGCTTGAATCCGTCACCGGAGGCGAACTGCGCGGGCGCTATTCGGTCGTTGGCCTCAAGCCCGACCTTATCTGGCAATGCCACGGCGCGCAAAGCCGCATCAACCGTTTGGTGCAACGCGATGCCACAGCCTTTGAGGCTCTGGCCGACCATCCCCTACAAAGCCTGCGCGATTTAATCGCGGAAAGTAAAATCACCCTGCCCGATGATCTGCCCCCCGTTGCGGCGGGGCTGTTTGGCTATTTGGGCTATGATATGATCCGCTTGGTCGAGCATTTGCCCAATGTGAACCCTGACCCTTTGGGTCTGCCTGACGCGATCTTGCTGCGCCCCTCAGTGGTGGCCGTGCTTGACGGGGTGAAGGGTGAGGTAACAATCGTAGCCCCAGCCTGGGTGCAAGCAGGTCAAACGGCCGCTATGGCCTACGCAGGCGCCAAAGCCGCCGTGCAAAGTGCGCTATTTGATCTTGAGGCCGCCCCAAACGCCCCCAGCCGTGACTTTGGCACCGCGGCCCCCGTGGGGCTGATGCGGTCAAATTTTACCCATCAGGCCTATTTGGCAGCGGTTGAAAAGGCCAAAGACTATATTCGGGCGGGCGATATTTTCCAAGTGGTGCCAAGCCAACGCTGGGCGCAGGATTTTGCGCAGCCCCCATTTGCGTTTTACCGCAGCTTGAGGCGTACTAACCCTTCTCCGTTTATGTTTTTCTTTAACTTTGGCGGATTTCACGTGATCGGGGCCAGCCCCGAAATATTGGTGCGTCTGCGAGATGGCGAAGTCACCGTGCGCCCCATCGCCGGCACCCGCAAACGCGGGGCAACCCCTGAAGAAGACCGCGCGCTAGAGGCCGATCTTTTGGCAGACCAAAAAGAATTGGCTGAACATTTAATGCTGCTTGATCTGGGGCGCAATGATGTGGGGCGCGTGGCCAAAATAGGCAGCGTGCACCCGACTGAGAAATTCATCATCGAACGCTATAGTCATGTGATGCATATCGTCTCGAATGTGGTGGGCATATTGGCAGACGGCGAAGATGCACTTTCGGCACTTTTGGCGGGCCTGCCTGCTGGCACCGTGTCAGGGGCCCCAAAAGTACGCGCCATGGAAATCATCGATGAGTTAGAGCCCGAAAAGCGAGGTGTCTATGGCGGCGGTGTGGGGTATTTCGCCTCAAATGGCGAGATGGACTTTTGCATCGCCCTGCGCACCGCAGTGCTCAAGGACGAAGTTCTATACATCCAAGCGGGCGGCGGTGTGGTTTATGACAGCGACCCCGAGGCCGAGTTTCAAGAGACAGTCAACAAGTCACGCGCGTTGCGCCGTGCAGCCGAGGATGCGGGCCTTTTCGTAGCGCACCCTAAGAGTTAAGCGCTACTCGCTCATATCGAACACGGCCGACAAGGGTGCTATAACGGCCCCGTTCGGCCCACCTTGCAGCTGCCACTCCATCAAAGCGGCAATGGTTTGGGCACTTGTGTCACCAAAAACCACCGCTTGCCCATCTTGGCCAGCGCGAAACACCGCTTGATCTAATTTGATTTTGATATCGCTGCTTTCAAAGCCAAGGCGACGAAAGATCAAAGCGGAAGGTGCGCCGGAACGTTGGGCAATTTTCTGGGCCAGGTTTTTGCCCTGATCCCATGTGACTACACCCCGCCCTTTGCTTTGCAAGTAGGACACAATCGCCGAGCTTGCGGCCATCTCGGCTTGAAAGCCACCAAATTCCAAGTCCACAAGTCCCACCGTTTGCGGCAAAATCTGCAAATAGGTTTCCAGCAGTTTTTCATAATCGGCCTTGCTGGCAGATTTAGGCACGGCTTTGGCAAAAATTACCACCTCATGCCCCGCAGCGCGGTAGGTTGCGGCATATTTGGCGGCCAATGGGTCCAGCGGATCAATGGCAAAGGTCAAAGGCATGGGCAAAGCCACCAAAGCTTTGCGGTTAGCACTTTGGGTGCCCGTGTCATAAAGAATGATCGAAATAAGAGGCAAATTTTGCGGATTATCAAAGGCGCTTGCGACATCTTTATAGCTTTGCACCTGTACCTTAGGTGCCACCACGGGCTTTACCGCTACAACTGGCACATCGCTTTGGGGCCTGTTTTTTTCAAGGGCCAGCATATAGTTAAGAGCTTGATTTACCCGAGCTTGCTCATCCTCTGATAAGGGTGGTGGGGCCAGCATAGGTTGTGGAACGGGTATGTTTTGATCTTGATTTTTTTGTACCATTGCCAAGGGGCTTAGGGCGGCTAGGTCTGCGTGTGAGGATTGGCTTTTCGGCTCTTGCAGCGGGTCAATCGCCGAAGTCGGTAGCAAAGGTTCTGCAGGGGTGGTTTCAATTGTGGGCGCCACCTCAATAGGTTCGGAGGCTACAGGATGGGTAGGAGCCATTGCGGTGGCGTAGGGCAAAATTTGGGTTGTGATAATTTTTTCTGGAGGGGTTGTTTCAGCAATTGACTGGATATCAGCTTTGAGCGCCGGGGGGGCAAATAGGTGACCAGAATCATCTGATGGCTGCCTCAATTCGGTTGACGCCTTGCCCTTAGGGTGCCAATCTTTATAGTGTAAGGATAAAACGGCCAAGGAAGTCCCAGACAAAACAAGGCCAAAGATTGCGCCACTTATATATTTCACCAGACAATACCTCGTATTCATGTCAAAATAAGCGTCGCAAAGGCACCAAAATTATTAGGTTTCCCTTGACGCCCTGCGCTTGCTTGTCCCATGTATAGCCTGAGTTTGGCCAACATTCACCCCAATTCGTCATTTTTGTGCAGGACAAAATCATGCTGCTTTTAATCGATAACTATGACAGCTTCACCTATAATCTTGTGCATTATTTGGGCGAGCTAGGGGCGGAAGTGCATGTGTTGCGCAATGACGCAACCGATGTAACGGGGGCCTTGGAGCTGAAGCCTTCGGCAATTGTACTGTCACCGGGTCCTTGTGACCCCAGCGCGGCGGGTATCTGTTTGCCGCTGACCTTGGCCGCCGCCGCAGCCAATATTCCACTTTTGGGCGTGTGTTTGGGGCATCAAACCATCGGTCAAGCCTTTGGCGGCGAGGTTGTGCGGTGTCAGGAGATTGTGCACGGTAAAATGGGGCAGATGCATCATGCGAGCCAAGGAGTTTTTGTCGATCTGCCCAGCCCCTTTTTGGCAACGCGCTATCACTCATTGGTTGTCGCACGCGACAGTCTGCCTGACTGTCTTGAGGTGACCGCATGGCTTGATGACGGCACCATTATGGGCATGCGCCATAAGACAAAACTAATCGAAGGAGTGCAATTTCACCCAGAAAGCAT
>DPZQ01000204.1 GCA_003536295.1 Rhodobacter sp.
GGTCGCACTTTTGGCTATCGGCTTTACCGAAGTTGTGGTGCAAACAGGTCTGGCCAAACCGCTTGAGGGGTTTTTGGCCTTTGCCCCCGGTGGACAAGCGGAAATGACGGTGCTGGCGATTGTTTCCGGGGTGGATCTTGGCTTTGTGATTGTGCATCACCTAACCCGCATCGTGCTGGTCATCACCGCCGCACCTTTGGTTGCGCGCTTGTTGAAATTAAAAAAGATTTAACGCCACTTTCTACAACCGTTTTAAAACAGCCCCCCATGACGACACGGAGCGCTTCTTTTGGTGCGCTCTAAACCACGCCCCACCATTTTCATGCATGAATATTAATAATCGTCGCATAATTAGCATTTGTTGAAACATCATAAATATGCAAGCCTGCCCCACGTTGGACATGCGGGTCTGACTTCTAACGGGCGCAGCTGACAAAACGGCGCTTTTTGAACGACCCCGCAGTGCCAAGTCATGACAAGGGAGAGAGACATGTCAATTAAAATGAAAACGATAGGCTTGGTCGCCGGTGCGGTGACCGCTGCTATCACAAGCATGGGGCACGCCCAAGATTTAGCTGGAAAAACAGTCGACTTTGTTATTCCATTTTCGGAATCAGGCGGATCGGCCCGTTGGGCGAATTTCTATGCACCTTTATTAAGCGAAGCACTGCCTGGCAATCCAACGGTTGTCGTTCGCTATCGCCCAGGTGCGGGATCAACGGAAGGGGCTAACTGGTTCCAAGAACAAGACACCAATGACGGCACGTTGCTTTTTGGAACATCAGGATCCACACAGTTTCCTTATCTTCTAAACGACCCACGGGTGCGCTATGAATATAGTAACTGGCAGCCGGTTTTGGCTTCGGGCACGGGCGGCGTGGTCTATTTGCCACCAGACCTAGGTGCGCGTTTTGACGGTGATTTTGACGATCTGACGGAAGAGTTCTTCCTTTACGGTTCGCAAGGGGCGACAACGCTAGATCTGGTTCCGCTATTGTCTTTTCAAATGCTGGGCTTGCAAGTTGACCCTGTCTTTGGGATCGAAGGTCGTGGCGATGGCCGTTTGATGTTTGAACGGGGCGAAGCGAATATTGATTACCAAACCTCATCTGCTTACCTAAAAAGCGTTGTGCCTTTGGTCGACCAAGGTCTTGCTGTGCCAGCCTTTAGCTTTGGCTCACTTGATGAAAATGGCGTTCTTGTGCGTGACCCCACGTTCCCAGATGTTCCAAGCTTTAAAGAAGTCTGCGAAGCGACCGCCGCTTGTAAAACCGAAGGTGTCGCTTGGGAAGCTTGGAAAGCCTTTTTCGTGTCCGGTTTTGCGGCACAAAAAATGGTCTACCTACCAGGATCGGCATCAGCTGATGTTGTTGCAATGTATGAAAAAGCATTCCGCACCATCTTTGCACGTCCTGACTTTGCGGGATTGGCTGCGACTGAGCTGGGCGTCTACCCACAGCTGACAGGCGACGGCGGACGCAGCGCAAGCGACCAAGCTACAAAAGTCACCGACGAAGCCCGTGGTTTTGTGTTGAAATGGCTTGACGATGCTTACGGCGTAAAACTGCAATAATCGCGTAACTGCCCAACTGACCTATGGTTATTTGGGCAGTTTTTCCGATATAGATTGCCAAACAGGACATATCCAATGGACATTTTTGCGACCGCGCTGCCCGCCCTTGGCGAGGCACTTACCCTTATTTTTCATCCCCAACAAATCATGTTTTTGGTCGCGGGCGTCTTGCTTGGCCTCTCCATCGGTGTGCTTCCTGGACTGGGTGGAATCGCTGGTCTGAGTCTGGTCTTGCCGTTCTTGTTTGGGATTGAGCCAGTGTCAGGTTTGGCCCTGATGGTGGGTTTGATTGCCGTGGTGCCCACTTCGGATACATTTTCCTCAGTTCTCTTAGGTATTCCAGGCTCATCTGCCTCGCAAGCGACGGTACTTGATGGCTTTCCCCTCGCTAAAAAGGGTCAGGCGGCGCGTGCTTTGTCGGCAGCCTTTATGTCGTCACTTTTTGGAGGACTTTTGGGGGCAGTAGTTTTAACCTGCTTTATCTTTGTGGCGCGCCCCTTAATTTTGGCATTTGGTTTGCCCGAGATGCTGATGATCACTGCGCTTGGCCTATCCATGGTTGCGATTCTTGCAGGTCGAGTGCCACTAAAGGGTGTTGTGGCGGCGGGCATGGGTTTGATGGTTGGCACCATCGGCGCTGCGGGCGCAGGCGGATCACTGCGCATGTCAACCTATGATATTCCTTATTTAGTTGACGGATTTCAATTGGTGATTGTGGGTCTTGGCATTTATGCTATTCCTGAAATTGTCTCATTATTGCGCCAAGATAAACCCATCGCCTCAACCGGTGATTTGGGAATGGGCTGGTTGCAAGGGGTAAAAGATTGGTGGGAGAATGTCTGGCTTTCCACGCGCTCCGCTTTGATAGGTGTGGTAGTTGGGATAATTCCTGGGCTTGGCGGCTCAGTTGTGGATTGGATCGCTTATGGTTTTGCAGTGCAAAGTTCAAAAGACCGAGAAAACTTTGGCCAAGGCGATATTCGTGGCGTGATTGCACCTGAATCGTCGAACAATGCCAAAGAAGGAGGTGGCTTGGTGCCTACCTTGATTTTTGGCATTCCAGGGTCGGGATCTATGGCGGTGTTTTTGGGCGGGCTTGCCCTTTTGGGCCTGTCCCCTGGACCGCATATGGTGCGACAAGACTTATCGACCACCTATACAATAGTTTGGTCATTGGCTTTGGCCAATGTCATCGGCGCAGGGCTATGTATTGTTTTGTCTAAATATATCGCCAAGCTAACCCAAATTCGGTTTACACTTTTGGCCCCTTATCTTTTTATGATAATTGCTTTTGCGGCATTTCAATCACGCCAATCGACCAGCGATCTGGTCGCACTCATTGGCGTTGGACTATTGGGCATTTTGCTACGTCGTTTTGATTATTCACGGCCGGCCTTTTTGATTGGCTTTGTGCTTTCCGGCCAAGCCGAAGGCTTTGCCAACATGGCCAATCAAATAGCGGCATCGCGTTTTCGTCGTAGCTGGGAAGCAGGATTTGATTATATTTTCACACCCCTGTCTATCAGCATTCTTGTGCTGACGCTTTTGTCGATCTGGGTTGGGATCAAACAATCCAAAAACATTCGGGAAAATATCGAAGCCCCAACTGGTGCAAAAAGAGCGCCAGTGGTGTTCTTATTATGCATCACGGTTTATATTGCCGTATCGGTGTGGGACGCTTCAAACATTACGCGCGTTGGTGACAAAATTTTTCCACTAGTGGTTGGATCCGTCACACTTGCAGGTTGTTTTGCACTTTTGTTGCGGATGCGCAGGACCTCTGAAACCGATGATGCGTTTGTCGACCTTGAGGCAGGTGGTGACGATGCAAATGCTCCCCACGGGCTTTGGAAAACGTTGTCATGGTTCTTATTTTTGCTTGTGGGCACCTTTATCTTTGGCCTTATCATCGCACTTTCGTTGTTTTTTGTTCTGTTTTTTCGCCTGCGTGGCGGCGTCAGTTGGGCGCTCAGCACGGGCTATGCAGCAATGGGTATTGCTTTCATCATGTTTCTAGCTTGGGTCTTGGGACGCGACTTCCCGCCTGGTTTATTGCAAAAAGTCGCACATCTTCCTTGGCCTCTAACCTAACTTACAGAGAGAAATCATGACACAAACTGGCGTTCCATTCTTGTTTATGCGTGGAGGATCTTCGCGCGGGCCTTACTTTAATCGATCTGACCTGCCGCAAGATCAAGATCAACTGGGAAAAATCTTGATCCAAGTGGTGGGGGCGGGCCACCCCAATAATATTGATGGGCTGGGCGGCGGCACGGCGGTGACTACCAAAGTCGCGATGCTGTCCACCTCGCAAGAAGAGGGGGTCGATATAGATTATTTTTTCGCGCAGGTGGCCGTTGATAAGGCCGAAGTAGATTTTTCTGTGACCTGCGGCAATATCCTTGTGGGGGTGGGGCCTGCAGCGCTTGAGATGGGGCTTGCACCCATCACTGGTGCAGTGACAAAACTGACCATTCGTGCGGTGAATACGGGCGCTTTGATCGATGTGATTGTGCAAACACCAGACGGCCATGTCACCTATGAGGGGGATACGGAAATTTCAGGTGTTTTTGGCACCTCGGCCCCCGTGAACGTCAGCTTTTTGGGGGTTGTGGGCACCAACTGTGGGGCCATGTTGCCCACGGGCAATCTACGCGACACGATTGATGGAATTGAGATCACCTGCATGGACGTGGCCATGCCCATGATGATCGCCCGCGCTGACGCTTTTGGCCTGACAGGCTATGAAACCGCCGAAGAGCTTGATGCCGACCAAGCGCTTTTCGCTAAGATGGAGGCGATCCGTCTACAAGCGGGCATCTTGATGGGACTTGGCGATGTGGCCCGTTCGGTCATTCCTAAAATAGGTCTTTTGGCCAAACCGCGTGACGGGGGTAGTTTTTGTGTGCGCTATTTTATGCCATGGAAAACCCACCCAACTATGGCGGTCACAGGTTCGCAATGTGTGGCGGCTTGCGCTTTGACACCAGGCACCGTGGCCGACGGGCTGACCAGTTTACCCCAAGGCACGCCTGCGCTGATCTCGGTTGAGCATCCGCAAGGGGTGATTGACGTGACCGTTGATTATACCCGCACCGATAACGCTACCCAGATCAAATCGGCGGGCCTGATCCGCTCGGCGCGTCTGATTGCACGGGGCGAGGTGATGGTATCATCTGGGCTGATGGGCAGAAAAATCCCATGACACTCCATGTATATGACATATTGGCCCATGTTTTTTTAAACGAAAAGGTCGAAACCTGTTTTGCCTTGCTGGGCGATGCCAATATGAATTGGGCAACTCGCATGGCAGATCAGGGCTGTCGTATGATCTATGTGCGTCACGAACATTGCGCAGTGGCCGCCGCTATGGCCTATGCGCGCAAATCGGGAAAAGTCGGCGTGGCCACAACCACCTGCGGGCCTGGATTGACCCAGATTGTGACCGCCTTACCCGCGGCCGTGCGTGCCAAACTGCCCATGGTGATTTTCGCAGGCGAGGCCCCGATTGGGCGCGCTTGGTATAATCAGGCCATTGACCAAGGCCCAATTATCACTGCTACGGGGGCCGCTTATCACGCGCTGCACAGTGTTGCCCGGATGCCAACCCAAGTGCGCGACGCCTTTATCCAAGCCCAGACTGAGCAGCGTCCCGTCGTCATTGGCGTGCCCTTTGATCTGCAAGACGCGCTTTGGAGCGGGCCAAGCGATTTACCAATCCCCTCAGCGCAGATGCTGCCACAAGTAGGCGCCCTGCCCCCGCATCCCAACGATATTGAAGCCGCCGCCCTGCGCCTTAAAAACGCCAGACGCATCGTCATGATGGCTGGTTTGGGGGCGGTGGAGGCTGCAAAGGCCATCGCGCAATTGGCCGCCAAACTTGATGCACTTTTGGCCACCTCATTGCCCGCACGGGGACTTTTTTCGCAAGATCACTTTAACATTGGCATTGCGGGGGGCTTTTCCTCGCAAACCGCCCGCGCGCTTTTGGGCGAGGCGGATCTGGTCCTTGCCATAGGCTGCAGCCTTACTCATCACAATGGTGATGGTGGCAAATTGTTTGGCCAAGCCCATGTCATTCAACTGGACCTAGCCCCAAGCGCCCTGTCGCAAGGGCGCAAAGCCGCCCAAAGCTATGTGCGCGCGGATGCGAATTTGGGAATTGCAGCACTTTCAGATATGCTACACGCACGCGCGCCAAACTGGCGCACCGAGGCGCTGGCCAAGACCATCGCCACAGCCCAATTTGACGACACACCCCGCTTTCCTGAACCCAAGGTCCATGATCCGCGCGACGTTGTAGCCGCCCTTGAAAAAAATCTGCCCGCCGATTGGGACTTGGTAAATTCTTCGGGCCACTGCTCTTATTATTTTGCGCACATGCCGTCGCGGCCTTATGAAAAGTTTTTAACCATCCGCGAATTTGGCGCGATAGGCAACGGGTTGGCCTTTGCCATGGGGGTGGCCGCCGCACGCCCTTTAGGGACGGTTGTGCTTTTTGACGGCGACGGTAGCGCGCTGATGCATATTCAAGAGCTCGAGACGATGACGCGCCACGGGCTTAAGATAGTGATTTGCGTCCTCAATGACGGGGCTTACGGGTCCGAGATCCATAAACTGCGCGCCGATGGGCTGAATGATGCGGGTGCCGTCTTCGGGCGCCCCGATCTGGCCGCGATTGCGCGAGGTTTTGGCGCGCAGGGCCATCAGGTCGCTGATCTGGACGATTTGCCTGCGCTGATCGACGGCATTTCTGGCGTTACACTTTTGGATTTTCCCATCTCCGACCGCGTAGCCTCACCCGTCATGGCGCGCGCCCATCCGCACAAAGGATATTAGCATGAAAGTGCATATTCTAGACGATTGGTTTGACACGCTGCGCCATTTGCCTTCTTTCACCAAACTGGCCCTGCATGAGGTGACCGTCTGGACAGACCATGTCACCGACACAGAGCTTTTGGCCCAACGTTTGCAAACCGCCGAGGCCTTAGTTCTGTTTCGTGAGCGAACAGCCATCACCGCGCCGCTCTTGGCCAAATTGCCAAATTTGCGCCTGATCAGCCAGCGCAGCGTCTATCCGCATGTCGATGTGGCCGCATGCTCTGCGCACGATGTGCTGCTTTGCTCAAACCTACATAATGACGGCCATTCCGTCGCGGCGGCAGAACTGACTTGGACGCTGGTTTTATCTTGCGCCCGTCAGATCATCGTCCAAAACATATCCCTTAAGGCGGGCCATTGGCAAATGGGCGTTGGGCAAACCGTCGCAGGGCGGGTTTTGGGGCTTTATGGCTATGGGCGCATTGCACGGGCCGTGGCTGCCTATGCGCGGGCCTTTGGGATGCAGGTGGTTTGGTGGGCCTCGGACGAGGGGCGTGCGCGGGCTTTGGCCGACGGTGAGAGCGTGGCCGAAAGCCGTGCGGTCTTTTTTTCCAGCGCGGATTTCATCAGCCTGCACGTACGCCTAAAACCCACAACGCGCGGCATCATCACGCAAGATGATCTGCTTCGCATGAAACCCACCGCCAGTTTCATCAACACATCCCGCGCCGAGCTTTTGCAAAAAGGCGCGCTTTTGGCGGCGCTTAATAAAGGGCGCCCAGGACGCGCAGGCATCGACGTCTTTGAGACCGAACCCCTAACCGACCCACAAGATCCACTGGTTATTCACCCAAATGTCATCGCCACCCCCCATATCGGCTATGTCACAGAAGATGAGCTGGATTTCCAATTTAACGATATATACGACCAAATAAACGCCTATGTCGCAGGCGTGCCTCAAAATATGGCCAACCTCGATGTTTGGGCCAAAAAGCAAACCTAACTGTTCGCAATAAGCATGGCTTTAATCATCTCTGCGCAGGGCTGTGATGATCTGATCGCGCATCGCTTGCGCCGCTGCTGTTAGCGGTGCCCCACGCCGAGTGACGATACCCAAGGTGCGCGAGATTTGGATATCAGAAAAGGGCAAGCTGCTTAAGCTATAGCCACTTAGGCGTGCCGAGATGCTGGGCAAAATTGTCACCGCCACGCCTTGCATCACCATCGCAATGGCCATGGCGGCGTTTTGCACCTCGTATCGCCAATCGATCGTGCCAGCCACCGGTTCTAAAAAATCATCAACCATTTGTCGGTTAGTGGACTGGGTGTTGATGCGCACGAAACGCTCGCCTGCCAGATCGGCAAGTGACACCGAGCTTTGCTTGGCCAAAGGATGGTTCGGACCGACCAAAAGATGATAATCTTCGCGGCGCACCTCTTTGAATTCCAGATCCCAGCGCTGCACTCCAGTTAAAATAACACCAAACTCAGCCTCGCCCGAGATCACTAATTCACGTACACGGTCTGCTGGCTGTTCTTGCAGGCGAATGCTTATATCGGGGTGGCTTATGGCAAAGGCTTCCAGCACATGGGGCAGATAAAAATGGGCAATGGTTGGCAGACAGGCAAAGGTTAAGGTTTGCTGCTGGGCCCTCGCCTTGGTCTGCACGGCGCTATAAGCGGTTGACAGAGCCTCAAGGTTGCGCCGCGCGATCGGTAAAAACTCTTGCCCGGCCTCGGTCAGCGACACTTCGCGGGTAGTGCGCAGCAAAAGGCGGGTGCCTATGTCATCTTCCAACTTGCGGATACGGTGGCTTAGGGCGGCTTGAGACAGGTTAAGATGCGCAGAGGCACGCACAAAATTTCCGAGCTGCGCAATTGCAACAAAGGCTTCAATTCCGATATAATCTATGCGGGTTGGCATGCAAAATCCGATGTAACTACAGGCGTCGCAAACGTCGCATCAAATGGGGCTGAAGTCATCTGGAAAGCGGAATTTTGGCAAAGAACATGCGCACCTTCAGCCAGGATAGGGAGCAAGCAACCCATCGATCAACGCCTCGGCCACAAATGCATCAAGTGCGCCAATCAGTGGATTTTGGGGCCCTGGCAAGACCATCGCCTGATCCACCGTCGTTACCACGCCTGAAAGGATGGTGACCAAAGGATCATTTTTAAAATACTGTACGAGTGAGGCGCGCACCCCTGCCACCACATCACCGCGCCCTTGGCTAAATGCTGCAAAGCTTTCAGCTGGGGTTCCAAGCCTGTCATGTATGGCGTGTTTTAGGTGGGCGGCAAGATACATATCATAGGCCGAACCCACCGCTGTGAGAACGCTCAAACCGGCGCGGTCAGCCATGGCCACATCTGTCACGGGCCCGCCTTTGCGCACGGCGTAGGTGACCTCAATCCGATGATAGGGGCGCGTATAGCTGATTTGTTTGGCACGTTGGGAATCGATGGCCAAAAATCCAACATCCCATTGATCCCTAGAGGCATCTTGAAATACTTTGCCTGCCCCCTCATAAAAGACGGGCCGCATCGGAACGCCCAGGATTTGCGCTAATTGTGACGCAAGTGCGGGAGCCATGCCATGGGGCACATCGCCTATCATCTGTACCAGAGCATGATTGCCCAAGTTCAGCGCCACACGAAGAGTTCCGTGCTGGATAAGTGGCGTCAAAGAATGGAACATGGGGAGGTCCTTAAACGGGCTTTTTCTCCAGTCTGGCAGCATTTTTTAACCATGGCTATAGGGTGTTATCCTAACTACCCAGTGTACTGCGTTTGGACAAAA